>JAKANX010000001.1:0-4057 GCA_021823425.1 Microcaldota archaeon | reverse complement strand
GTATCGGGCGCGGGGAGACGCCGTCCTTTGTAATCGCGTACCTCTTGTACCGCGTGTTGGGAGGCAGGTCCTTGAGCCCGTCAAGGAGCATCTTGCCCCTCTCTATTTTCACCGATTTCGCATCAAATTTCTCGCAGGAGAAATAGGTCTCGGAAAGGTACTTGTCCGTAAGGAGGACTACGGGGAGCTGGTATTTCTCGGCGATGTTGAGCGCCTTGGCGCTGTGCACGAAAGCCTCGTTCATGTCGCCGGGCGCAATCAGCACGCGCGGGAACTCGCCCTGGCTCGCGTTGAGCGCGAACTTCAAGTCCGCCTGCTCGGTCCAGGTCGGCATCCCCGTGCTCGGCCCGGTCCTTTGCGCGAGGAAAATCGTTATCGGGGTTTCGGCCATCGCGGCCATTCCCATCGCCTCCACCATGAGGGAGAAGCCTCCGCCGCTCGTTCCGGTCGCAGACCGGACTCCTGCGAACGAGGCTCCGGACGCGTAAAGTATCGCCGCGATTTCGTCCTCGGTCTGCTTCACCACGATGTCGAAATCCAGCTCCTTTTGCGCGAGGTAGTGCATTATCGTTGATGCGGGCGTCATCGGATATACGGAATAGAATTTCAGGCCCCCGGCAGCGGCGCCAAGTGCGATAGCCTCGTTGCCGGTAATCACCATCTTCTTGTGGTCGCTCTTCTTGGAAATCTTGTGCCTGAAATTCTGCACTTCTGCCTTGTAATTCTGCAGGACGTAATCGTGGCCCGCCCGCGCAATCTTCACGTTCTGGTCTATGACCTGCTGGCCCTTTTTCGCGAACGTCTCTGCGAGGACGTGCTCAAGGAGCGAGATGTCGTAGCCCATCACCGCGAGCGAGGCCCCCAGTGCGACGGTGTTCCTCATTATCACGTCGCCGCCGTTGTCGGTCGCGAGTTTCAGCATGGGCACGTTGAACTGCACTATGTCCGCGCGCAGCTCCCCTGCCTCGATTTTCGTGGCGCTCGCGTCGAATATTACCGCGCCGTCCTGGGAAAGCTGCCCCTTGTGGAAGTCCACGGTGGGCTTGTTCAGGCAGACGACGAGGTCGCTGTCCCGCGAGGGCGAGTGAATCTCGGAGTCGCTTACCCTTATCTGGAACGTGTTTTCCCCTCCGCGCACGAGCGAGGGGTATTCCGGATACCCCACGACGCTCAATCCGCCCCGCGTGAAGACTTTGCACATCGTGAGGCCCGAGGCCATTATGCCCATCCCGGCCTCGCCTCCTACTTTCCAAGTGAATTCAGCCATAGTATAACCTCGCCTAAGTAATTTGTTGTTTTAAGGTCAAATCGCCTCCTAATTCGTTGAAAAAAAGCCTTTATAAGCCTACCTGAATGCACTTCGGCGATCAACGAATCCGGGAATCCGCGGGGCTTTCCGCCAGCAGGAGGACGGAATATTGGCGAGGGGCTACTTCTTTTCCGTTTCCGCGCCGGAAGGCATGAGCACGAGCACCAGCTTCTGGAAAGTGAGCACCGGGTTTCCTTCAAGACCCTTGGGGACGGCGTGCACAATCCCGGGGCCCCGCACCTCGTAGTTTGCGTCCGCGTCCACGATTGCGCGCAGCGCGGGATTATGCGAGAGCGCGATTTCCGCAAGTTGGCGGCCCAGCCCGGGTTCGCTCTGGAGAAGGAGGGAATCCGCGGACGTGCGGGGAATGGCGAGCGCGCTTATCAGCATCCCGAACGAGAGGGGGGATGCCCGCAGGAGGCCAACCGCGTCGCGGAAATTGTCGGCAGCGACAAGATTCAGGCCTTTCCTGCTAATGCCCCTGCGTATCTGCGCTGAGTATTCGTCGGTGAATTCCCTTCCGGGGTAGACGAGCATTATGCGGGAATTGCCCTCAAGAAGCGCGGGCGGAAGCAGCTTCCTCATCGGAACTGGCTCGCCTTTGCGCCCGCTTTTTCCCCCCTTGGGAATGCGCAGCGGGTCGCTTTCCGGGCCGCCCATTGCAACCACTAATAGTATTTGGGGATAGCCCCGAACCAGGGCACTTCGGCCCCCTTGAACCTGTGCGTGGTGAGCGTGTTGAACACGTCCCTGGAATAGCGCTCCCTTGTCGCCGAGCCGTTGTAGCGGTACGCGAGCTTCCTGAGCGAGTCCTGGTACTGGGGGTCCCTGCTTTCCGCCAAGGCCCTGAGCATTTCAACCGTGAGCCGGGAGCCGTTTTTCAGCCTTACGACGGGCATTTTCCCGAGCATGGTCTTTACGCCCTCGTTTATGTTCTGCTCGAGGCCGCCCATCATGCCCCAGGTCCCGAGCTGCCGTACGAACTTGACGCCGGCCCCCCCGAGCGTCCTGTTGATTGCGCTTGCGGCGTCCTGCTGGTGGCCCTGGGCCAGCCATGAATTGGAATTCATCTGCATTATGCCCCGGCTCTTGGTCTGGCTCACCCTGTCGGCCTCGAACCTAGAGCCTTCCTGCAGCATTATCGAGAACATGCTTTCAGCGGGCATCTCAAAGAGCGCCTTGTTCAGGAAAGTGCGGAACACGATCCTTGAAACCTCGGAATCCGACACTTTCTGGGATGGCGAGTTGGCAGCTCCCTTGGATTCCTTCATCTTCCCCGCGACCTCGTTCATGTAAAGGAGGGTCTGCGGGTTCCTGAAAAATTCCGCCACCGCGGCCAGCTTGCCGGAAGCGAATTCCAATTCGGAGAACTGCTGCACGGTGGCCGTGCGCGCGATTTCGTATCCCGGCCCCAGGAACGCCTTGAGCCCCGGCGCGGCCGAGAAAAGGTAGTCTGCATTCGCCTTGGCGGCCTGCACCCTGCGCATGTCCGCCTTGGATTCCGCAAAGACCCGGTCTATCGCGCCTCCGATTGCGGGATAGCGCCTAGTGTTGTACTGTATGAAGTCCAGCGCCCTGTCCTTCCTGTAATCGTATTTTTTCATCTCCGCGTCGGCTATGCGGGACCATGCGTGCAGCGTGAACAAATACTTGTCTTGCGCGCCAAGGGACGAGTACCATTCCGCGTCCTGCCTGCCCAGAGTTCTTTTCAGGCGGCCGTCCATCGCGTAGAAGAATTCCCTGTCGTTTTTCCCCGCGAAAAGGGACGCGGTGGCCTCGTCCCGGACCTCCTTCACGGCCGGCGCTGCGGGCCTCTTTTGGAGAACCGGCGCCTGCGCGGCCTTTTTCTCCGCGGCTGCCGCCTTGGCCGGGGCCAGCTCCGAGGTGATTGCGGGCTTGCTGGGCCTGGAGTTGAGTACGGCGCCTGCCTTGGTCAGCGTTACCACGTAATAGCCCGTCCTCGCGTCCGGCTTTGCCGAGACCGAGGCAATCATCGCGAGCCCCTGCTCGCGGTTTATGAAATTGGCGAGGCTGGCCGCGTTCTCCCTGTTGAGGTAGAGGTTCTTTGTCCGCGCGTCGGACCTCGCGAATTCGGAGGTCCGCTTGTATATGGTTTCCTTGATTCCGATTGTGCTAGTGAGGTTCTTCCTCTCGAAGAGCCACGATTGCAGCTTGCCCAGGTTCTGCTCCAGCTGGGAGGCGGGCTTCTTGGATTCCTGCGGGAGCATCGTTTCGGCGCACATGGGATTACCTGCGGGTGAAACTAGGCAAATACACAAATATAAATCCTTGCAAACTTCACTTGGGCGCGCGGCCGACTATGCGAAGGTCGTAGTGCGTCTCCTTCTTCCCTTTGGAAACAGTAGTGGGCGGGGCCGCTGCCCGGCAAATGGCAGAGAAGCGCAAGGCCGAGGTGCGGAGCCCATGGAGGAAATATGCGCGAGGGCGGCATGCCCGGGATGGAGAGGGAGTTCAGGATTCCGCGGGGCGGGGGGCCCGCGCCCGAGTCGCTTTAGCCGTTTTTCACTTTGACGAGAGAAGCCTGGCGTTGTATTCCTGCGCCACGTCGTAGACGCTCTTTCCGCTGTCCATGGAAATCAGGATAAGGAGCTCCTTCTGCTGGGGCTCGGAAAGGTCGTTGAAGAATTTAATGAATGACTCGCGGTTGAGCGAGTAGTGGTCGCCCTCGTTCTTGAGCTCGCCCACCATCTTCTGGAAAATGGACAGTTCGCGCTCGTCCGAGGCGTC
>JAKANX010000042.1 GCA_021823425.1 Microcaldota archaeon | reverse complement strand
CGGCCTCACACGCAGTGAGTTCACCATGAGGTCCAGCATGGAAACCTCGCCTTTCCCTTCCGGGTTCGGCTCCGTCGTCGCCATGGGCACCCAGTGCAGGAACGAAGGGAGCGTCAGTTCCCTCGTGTCCTCTATGGATATAATGCGCTGCCCGGAGGGTATGAGCCCCGCGAGCGCGTTGAGGAATGAGGTTTTTCCGCTTCCCGTTCCTCCCGCAATAAGGAGCGAAAGCTCGTTCTGCACGCACATCCAGATGAGCGCGCCCACTTCCGGCGACATCGTCTTGTTCTTGATGAGCGTGGTCATGCTCCACGGGTTGCGCGAGAACTTCCTTATCGTCAGGGTGTTTCCGAAGTTGGAAACCGGGAATAGCGTGGAATTCACGCGGTCCCCGTTCGGGAGGTGCGCGTCCAGCAGCGGCGTTAGCACGTTTATCTGCCTTCCGACTTTCCTCGCAATAAGCGAGGAGTAGTCGAAAATCGCCTCCTCGTCCTTGAGCGTGAGGTTGCTCTTGCACCACCCGTATTTCTTGTGGTACACCCAGATGGGCTCGCGCGAGTTGTTGATTACGACTTCCTCCAGCCTGTCGTCCGAAAGCAGCGTCTCAATCTCGCCGAGGCCGAGCGCGTTCTGCAATAGATAGGACGCGAGAATCCTCTTCTTGTCCTCGGTGAGGTTTGGGAAGTTCTTGTCCAGTATCGCGAGCGCCCCGTCAAAGAACTTCTTCCGGACCTCCTCGCCCTTCTTTGGGTCCAGCATGTCCGAAATGTCCACCTTCACTTCGGAGATTAGCTCCGCTCGCAGGGTGGTTTCCAGGATTATGCGGGTGTATTCGGCTATGCCCGGAATCATGACCTCGTAGAACGGGTTGAAGTCGTCCCTCTTCACTATCTTGATTTCAACGGGAATCCCGCTGCTCTCAAACCCGTAGGTGTCGAGCACGGTCACGCGCTTCACCAGCTTCTTATCATCCGCCATGGAAAACACCTCGCGAAACATCAATCATGGGCATTACTCTTCCTCCCACAGCTTTTTTATTAGTTTCCTAAGCTCCTCCCTCTTGGAATCGAAGTCCTTCTGCTCCGTTTCAGTCAGGGAAACGCTGTCCCTTAGCTCCTGCCCGGCCTTCCTCGCCTGCTCCCGCTCCGCAGGGACCGCGGAGCCCGCGCGCAATTCAAGGAGCTCGGCCTCCTTTGCGAGCAGCCTCACCTGCTTTGCGGTCTTTGTCGCGGAGGAGTCGAGCGCGTCCATGTCGGACTTCACCTGCTCGAGGAGCTTCTTCTTATCTAGGAGCGCGTCCATCGCGGAGTTCATCTGCTCCACGCCCTTGTAGTCCGGGTTGTTCTTGAAGGCATCGAGCGCCTCGTCCAGCTTCTTCTCGGTGCGCTCCGCGTCCTTTGCCGCCTTCTCGTAGCTGACCTCTATCTTCTCGAGCTGGTTGAGGTAATCGTTTATCGTGGACGCGGCCTTCTCCTTTATCTTCTGGAACGTGGAATAGGTCGCGGCCTCCTCGTCAAGCGACGAGAATATCGCGCCGCTCTCCTCTGCGAGCCTCTTGCGCTCCTCGCCTATCTTCTTGCGCAGCTCGGAGAGCGAGGACATGAGCTTGTCCACGTTCTCGAACAGCGGGAACGCCTCCTGCACGCTCGCCTGGAACTTGTCCATCTTCTCCTGCAGGGTTTTTGCCTCCTCCACGAGCGCCTCCATCCTGGCCCTTGATTTCTCGTCAATCTTGTAATTGCCGAGCACTTCCTCGGTCTTCGTGAGCGCGTCCTTGAACTTTTCCGCCTTCGCCTCGGCCTCCTTCATTTTCCCGCTCGCGGATGAGATTTTTTCCTCCATCTCTTCCAGGGTGCCCCGGTATTCCCTGGCCTCTGCCAGCGCCGCCTTCGTGGATGCGCGCAGGCCCTCCACCTCCTCTTTCGCGTTCAGCAGCACTTCGGAGGCGGCGGCGATGTCCTTGAAATGCTCCACCTCTGCTTCCATCTCGCCCTTGAGCCTGGAATACTGCGCCTTCACCTCCTCCATCGGGCCCTTGAGATCCGAAACGTCCACGTTCCCGGAAGACTTGAGCGACGCGAGCGCGGAGCTCACCTCCTTTTCCATCGCCTCCAATTCCTTTTTGAGCGATGCGACGTTCGCGCCGGAATCCAGCACGACCTGCATCTTCTTCTCCATGTCCGAGCCCGCGAGCTCGCCCCTCGTCTTCTCGAGCTGCTCGCGCATGAATTTTACCGAGTCGCCCAGCTCGCCGATTTTTCCCCTCATCTCCGCGAGCTCGTCAACCGCCTTGTAATAGTCCTCTTCCCCTCCCGCCTTTGACTGCGACATTCCGGTGTTCGTTTTTCCGAGCTCGTCAATCCTGCCCATTATCTTGCCGTAGCTCCCTGCGAACTCGTCCTTGAGCTCGGAGACCTGCCTCATCTGCTCCTGCGCCTTCACGTCCTGCTTCTTGATGAGCTGGACAAGCTCCTCTTTCTCCCCGGCGAGCTCGGCGCGCTCCTCCTCCACCTTCTCCTCCGTCGGGGAGGTCCATTTCAAATAGACTTTCGTGAGCTGGTATTCTACGGAAATTATCCCCTCCTCCTCGAGCGCGTGGGACCATTCCTCTATTGTGGAAATGGGGATGTTGAGAAGACGCGATGCGAGCGTGAGTTCTATTTTCCCCTTTTCCCGCACCAATTTTATCAGCGCATCAACGCCAGTGGAGATGAGCATGTCGCCGAATTCCATGCAAGCAATTTAGAAGTAATAATTAATAAACATTCATATTCAATACAGAGCAATACTCTCGTTAATTGCGTGTTTGTCATGTCAAAGGAATCGGATTACAAGGCGAAGAAGCTGGAAAAGGGGCCGCTGCAGCGCTTCAAGAACCAGAACGCGGTGCTGAAGAAATTCGGCGAGGACGGCCTCAGGCTGTACAAGGCCTGCAACGGAAAGAAAAGCGTCGCGGATATGGCCTCCGAGCTGGGCATGGAGCCTGATTTTGTTTCGCAAGTGATTGAATGGCTGGACGGAAAGGGAATGGTTGAGCTCACCGACTCCGAGGGCGAGCCCGTTTCCGGAAAGAAGGCCGAAAGGGAGGGCGAGGGGAAGCCGAGGAGGCGCAAGGAGGAAGAGGAGGAGGAAAAGGAGGAAAAGCCCGCGCCCAAGAAGCCGAAATACGCCGAGCCCGAAGAGGATGGGGAAAAGGAGGAGAAGGAGGAAATCAGGATTCCCAAGCCGAGCAGCAGGCTCCGCGAGCTGGTCGCGCAGGAAATGGCCGAGGAGAAAAAGCCCAAGGCGAAATTCAGGCCCGAACCGGAAGAGGAGGAGGAAAAGGAAGTGAAAAAGGAGGCGAAAGAGGGGGAGGAAGAAAAAGAGGAAAAGGAGGAAGGGGAAACCGCACCGCTTGAAACCGAAATCCAGCCCGTCGGCCTAGAGGAGCCCGAGCCTCCCAAAAAGAAACCCTCCAAGGCCGAAAAGGAAGAAAAGGAGGAAAAGGAAGAGGGGGAAGAGGCGCCCTCTCCAAAGGAGAAAGAGGCGAAGGAAGAGGATGAGATAAGCCCTGTTCGGGAAGGGCAGTCCGAAGAAGAGGAAAAAGAGGAAAAGCCCGCGGAAGAGGAGGGCAGCGCGCCCGTGCAGGGGGAAAATGCAAATGAGGAAACCCCCTCTGAGCCCGAAGAGGGGGAGAAGCCCGCGCCCGAAGAGGCCATTGAGCCCGAAGGCCAGTCCGCGGAAGGCGAGGAAATAGCGCCTGACGAGGCGTCAAAGTCCGACCTCAACCCCGTTGAAAAGACCATCAAGGACAAGTACGGCGAAGTGGGGCTCAAGGTTTACGCTCTAATTGACGGCCAGAAGACCGCCGAGGAAATAATGAACGACACCGGCGTGAGCGAGGCCAAGCTAATTGAGATGCTCGAGTTCATGGAAAAGCAGGGCATAATCAAACTGGAGCATCCCGAGCAGAAAGCCGCCGCCGAAGCGGAGGAGGAGAAGGAGAAGTTCGCCCCGCTCGCCGACGAGACCGGGGGCCAGCTCGCCAAGGACGCGAACCCGATTGAGGTTCCGGCGCGCATCCAGACCGACATGATAAAGGGAATGCAGATGAAGGCCAAGGTTATGCTCCAGTACCACGAGCCCGGAACCAAGGTGTTCGAGGCGATTGACGGCAAGATGAGCGACGTGGACCTCTCGCTCAGGCTGGGCATACCGATTTACGACGTACGCGACATTCTCTCCTTCCTCGCGGCGAACAGGGTCGCGAGCCTCAGGCACATGGAGAGGGACGAGGTCTCGCGCAGGTATGGCGAGGACTGCTTCGCGATTTACAAAAAGTACGGGAGGGAGGGCGTGCTGCTCTACGAGCTCATCGGAAAGGACATGGGCATAAGGCAGATGGCGATTCTGGTCACCAAGGAGAGGGACAAGTTCGCCGAGATGTTCGTGTTCGTGCACAAGATCCTCGGAATAGACATACCCATAGACAAGGACGTCATCTTCTCGCAGCTAGGCGCAAAGAAATAGCCGGAATAAGCCGGTTGAAATAAGGGGCGTCAGCAGGTCAGCAGAATAAGAAAAAAATAGAAAAAAAGAGCGCTACCTGCGCCCCTTCTTCTTCGCGGCTTTCCTTTTCGGCGCAGATTTTTTCTTCGCCGCCTTGGCCTTGCCGCCGATTATCTTCTTCTGCTCGCCTTTGGTGACCCCCTTGAACACGAGGGACGACGCGGAAAGGTGGAGCGACTGCGCCATGTTCTTCACTGCGTCCAGGCTGGCGTACTTGCGGAGCTTGAGGCCGCTTGACGCGATTGCCTCGGAGCCGGCGTAGAACGCGCCCTTCATCTTCATCACGAGATACTTGACTGGCATATGCTCACCGGGTTTTGCTTCGGGGAATAGCATTATAAGATTATCTCCGGGGCGAACGACGTTCGCTCAGTCAAAGCTTGTCCTTGTCGTCTTGAAGAACTGCGCCTTCCCGTTCTCCACGTACGCGTAAACGAGCTCCTTGCGCACCTCCGCGGCCTTCTTCAAGTCCGCGGCAAGCTCCTGCAACTTGGGCTGCCAGCCAATTTCCACTACCCTGAGCAGGAACTGCGTCCTGTCCTCGCCCGGCCTGAAGCCCTTCCTGTACACGCGGAGCCAGTCCTCGGCCGCATAAGATGGGCGCAGTATGTACCCGTTCTGCCTCAGGTGCTTGAGTATTGAATATTTCTCCCCGGCGAGCCCGTCCTCCTTCTTCAATTTCGCGAGCAGCGAGGCGAACGTCTCGCCTTCCAAGGCAAGTTTCCCCCTTTCCATGAAATAGAGCGCCTCAAGCGGGTGGATTTTCACCTTCCCATTTTCCTCCTCGCCTGCGCCGTATTTCCTGAACAGCTCAATTGCCTTTGAATCCGAAACGACTATGGGCTCCATGCGCACACCCCCTTATCCTATTGCGCCCCTTTTTTCTGCGCCTCGTCGGGCCCCCGGTAATTCCTGAACATCGCGAGGAACGCGATTATGCTGTCCCTCGGAACGTGCGAGAAAACGACCTGCACTCCTGAATTTCCGGCGGTGTCAATCACGACCGTGCCCACGCCGAGTATGGTGTCCCAGAGCCCGTACTGCGTCTTGACCTCGCTGATTTTGTTGAACGGGATGACGACCATCCTGCTCGTCACGACCCCCTCCTTCACGGTGAGCATTTCGTCCTCGGCGTGCACGTACTGCTGCTGGAAGTAGAGGAACGCGCCTCCTGAAAGCACGAAGTAGAGCACGAGCAGCTCGAACATCGCCTGGTACGCGTTGAACGGCAAAACGCCCGCGAGCGCGTAAAGCGCGAGCGAAACCGCGAGGAAAGCGATGAAGAACGCTGCGTAGTAGAACCTTCCGGAAGGCTTGAGGTAGATGCTGTTGCCCATGGAAAAGGTAACGCGGAGAAGATTTAAACTACTTCCTGGCGGAGAATATCCTCGTGTTCCCCTCCTTGGAATTTATCTGCACGGACTCCACGAAACCGAGCTCCTCAAGCCTCGCGAGGTAGTTGCGCACCGAGCGCTCGTTCAATTCCAGCTTGGAATACAGCGTTCCGCTCTGTATCCTTCCTGCCTTCCTTATTTCCGCGAGCACCAGCTTCTCCTCCTTGGAAAGGTTCTGCTCCTGCTCCGCGCGCAACAGGTCCTGCGCGGCTCCCCTCACCTTTTCCACGTGCGCGGGCAGCACCTTCGCGCCCCCTTCCCTGTCCGCCTCCTTCCCCGCGAGCCAGAGCGCGTTTATCGCGAGGCGCGCGTCCCCGCCGTTCCTGGCCGCAAAGCCCGCGCACATCCCGAGCGCGTCCTCGTCCCACGCCCCGGGCAGGAGGCCGAGCTTTGCCCTCTCCTTCAATATGTCGCGGAGCTGCGCGGGCGAGTAGGGCTGGAACCTTATCGCGGCCTGAAGCAGCGAGCTCCTTATCCTGCGCTCCAGGCTCGCCATGAAGTCGTCCCTGTTCGTAATCACGATTACGGTGCAGTCAATCCCGAAGTTCTCGCGCATGCGCAGCAGGTCGTAAAGTATGCCGTTCTTCTCGTTCGCCGGGAGCATGTCTATGTCGTCGAGCACCACGAGCGGCACCTTGCCCGACTTCTTCACCATTTCCACGGCGTATCCCAATAGCTCGTCCGCGCTCCTTCCCCTGCGCGATACCGCGTAATCCAGCGAGGCGAGCAGCGCGCCGAGTATGGAATACCTGTAACCCTGCTCGGCGCAATTCACGTACACGGGGTGCGCCTTGCCGGTCGCTTCCCTCAGCTGGCCGAGCACGTGCCTCGCAAGGGTCGTTTTTCCTGTTCCGGGCGGCCCGTGCAGCACCACGCTCGCCGCCCGCATTCCCTTCATTATGGGCGCGAGGTTCAGCGCAAGCTCCCGCGTCTCGTTTTCGCGGTGCAGTATCTCCGGCGGCATGAAATCCGGGGAGAATGCGGACTCGTTTTTGAATACGCTCTGCGAGGAGTCAAGCTTCCTGAAAATATTCATGGGAACATAACGGGAAAAGGGAATAAAGCCTTTACTGTTCCCGCGCGGGCATCGCGAGCGTCCCGCGGTGCGTGTACGCGGTCGGCTCGTAGAATTCCATCTCCCTGAGCTCGTCGCACACGAGCGACTTCACTCCCGGGGACGCGCCGTTGTCCCGGATTTCAAGCAGCGTTTCCCGCGCGTCCCTGAAAAGCCGCGGGTCGCGCTTTGCAATCTCCCTTATCGTCTGCAAAACGTCGTCTATGAACTCCTTCTCGTGCGCGGTCCCGAGCGGGCATTCCTGGAACGCCCTGAGCTTTTCCAGCGCGTACTCGAACAGTACGTCGGTGCCGAGCCTGAACGCGAGCGGGAACATCGCGTACGTGTCCGGCGCCCCGCTCTCCATGTCCCGGATCAGCGAGAGCTCCTCCTTCTGCATCTTGCACTCGGTCCTTTCCATAATCGCCTCAATTAGCGCCTTCTTCTCCCCTACGTCTGTAATAAGCAATTTCGAGAAATTCATGAACACGGGCCTTCGCACGTCCTCGGGCTTCACTTCCCCTTCTCGGATGGACGATGCGAGCGAATAGGGCTCCGCCCTGCCGTCCAAGAGGGGTTTTACGAATTTGAACGCTTCGGGCCCAAGGGGGGCTCTGGGAGAATTGGAATGTGCGGTCTTTAGCTGCCGGTCCCCACTCACGGATTCCTAAATCGGGAACAAAATTTATAATGTTAACTAGAGCGGGCGGAACCACTCCGTGAGCCTCACCCCCTGCGTGGGCCCGGTCTCGTCTATCTTCGCGATGTTCTTTTCCCTGAGCCTGCGCAGGCACACCGCGAGGCTGGACTTGGCCATTCCCAGCTTCCTTTCCTGCGAATCAGCGTCAGGCGGCAACCCGATTTCCAGGCTTCCGTTGCCCGCCGCGTGCAGCCACACGAACGCGTTCCAGTTGTCCGCGACCACGATGTCGTAATTGGCAGTGGCGTAGGCGGAAACCGCGAGCAGCAAAGCGAAAAGAATTAGCCTGCGAGTGTGCATGTTGACCTGTCAATAACGCTCAACCAAACAATTAAATCCTATCGTGGGCGGATTCCGGGGCGGAGCCCCGCAAAACCCGCCCCGTGAACGTCACGCCGCAAACCGCATTCCGTTGACGCCGTTCTTCAGGCCCTCCATGAGCCCCGGCCACTGCAGGCGCACGTGCCTGAGCCACACCGGCTTGCGCTTTTCCACAATGTCAATTTCCTTTTCAGCCTTCATGGACTTC
>JAKANX010000041.1 GCA_021823425.1 Microcaldota archaeon | reverse complement strand
TGGGATGCATGCGCGAGCATCGCCAGCACCTCGTAGCGGTAATCGTGGAGACCGAACAGCGCGCCTATCCCGACGTCGTCAATTCCGGCCTCCTGCGCCCTGTCCATCCCGTAGAGCCGGTATTCGTAATCGCTCTTTGGGCCTGACGGATGCATCTGCGAGTAGGTTCCGCGGTGGTAGCTTTCCTGAAAGAGCTGATAGGTCCCGATTCCCGCATCCTTGAGGCGCCTGAAATCCGCAACCGAAAGCGGGGCGACGTTCACGTTCACCCGCCTTATTTCGCCGTTCCCCTTCTTCTTGGAATATACGGTCTTTATGGAGCTTTCTAGATATGAGATGTTGGATGAAACGGGGTGCTCGCCTGCGACTAGAAGGAGCCGCTTCTGCCCCTGCTCCAGAAGCGCCAGAGTTTCCGTCCCTATCTCCTCCTGCGTGAGCACCTTCCTCTTCAGGCTCCGATTTGAGGCGCGGAAGCCGCAGTAAATGCAGTCGTTCACGCACGCGTTCGTGAGGTAAAGGGGCGCGAAGAACACGAGCCGCTTTCCGTAGATGGATTCCTTGATTTTGCGCGCTGCGGCGTACATTTTCTCCAGAAGTTTCCTGTCCGTGGCGTTCAGCAGCACAGCTGCCTCCTCCTGCGACAGCCCTTTCAACGAGAGCGATTTTGCAATTATCGCATCAACTTTCGCGCCTTGCGCGGACGATTCCAGCATCCCCTCAATTTCCTTTTCGTTTATGAAAGTCATTCAAAGGCCCAAATCAGTGGGCGCCCGCCCTATTTCATTGAGGAGCGCCAGAGTTTTCGCTATCTCTTCTTTTGCAGGCTTGTACTTGCCTTGGTAGAGCTCGTAAAGCCTGGAATACTTTTCCGGGGTCACGTCAATCATGAGCGAATTCCCGCCGGCCATAAGGCCCAGCCTTTTCGCCTCCGGAGAGAGAGTTTCCATCGCGGTAGTCACGAGTATTTTCGCCTTCCTGTCCACCAGGCGCACTACCGATATGGCGTTGAGGCAGCGGTCCAAATCCGGCTTCTCCTTCTCCCCGTTGCGCGGTATGTACGGCCCGAACGAGTACATGTCCGTTCCCAGCCCGCGCGTGAGCAGGATGTTTTCCGCCAGTTCGCCCTCCCCTTCTCCGGGAAGCCCGATTAGGAATCCTGTTGAAACCAGGTAGCCGATTTTCTGCAGTTCCCGGATTAGCCGGAGCCTGTCCTCCAGCTTCCTTCCCGGCCTCCAGCGCGAGTACGAAGCAGGATTGCTGGTTTCAAACCTGACCAGCGCCGCCCGCGCCCCGGCGTCGTAGAGCGCCTGGTACAATTTCAAATCGCGCTCGCCTATGCTCAGGAATATGAGCACGCCCATCCTCCTGATTTTCTGCACCGCGCGCACGAGCGTTTCACCCGAATAGAACTTGTCCTCGCCGCTCTGCAGCACGAGCGCCCTGAAGCCCAGCTTCGCCGCGTTTGCGGCTGCGGCGACTAATTCTTTTTCGGTCATCCGGTAGCGCTCCATGTTCCTTGTCGCGCGTATCCCGCAGTAGAGGCAGTTCATTCCGCAATGATTTGAGAATTCTATTATCCCGTGCACGCAGCAGGAGTTCTTGAGCTCCTCGCGCCGCAGCGAGTTCGCGAAAGAGCGGAGCGCGTCCGCGTCCTGCCCGCGCAGGGAAAGCAGCCAGTTCAATTCGTCCTTGCCAAGCGGCTTTCCCGCGCGCACTTTTGCAAAAAGCGCGGAAAGTTTCGGGTTCTGCGTTCCCGTGGCCACTAGGGAATCGTCTTTTTCCTTCAGGGCGAAGAACCTTTTCTCCCAGAGCGCGAGCGTCTTTTTCGCCTCGGCCTCGGAAATCACGTCCACTATCACGCCCCCCTGCGCGTAGACGTAGTTCCCGGTTTCCAGTTTCGCGTTCCGGTCCAGGAGCAGCGCGGTCTTTTTCTCCCCGAAATAGTCAATAGTCGCCTTGTTGCCGCTTATTCCTGCAACTCGGCCGGGGATTGCGTAGCACATATGCTTGGAATTGGGCGCGGCGGTTTAAGAAATTAACTGCGAAATCGCCGGAATATATACAAAAATGGATATATACGGAAAAGTAATATATATTAACCCTTTCCCCGCATATAATCCACGATGATTGCATGCCAGTGATATCCATAACCAACCTGACCAAGAAGTTCAACGGCTTCACGGCGGTAGACGGCATCAGCCTGGAGATAAACGAAGGCGAGGTGTTCGGCCTCCTCGGCCCCAACGGCGCCGGGAAGACCACAACCATTTCAATGCTGGCAACCATACTTCCGCCCACCTCCGGAACCGCGACGCTGTGCGGGCACGACTGCGCCACGGCCACCGACGAGGTGCGCAAGTGCATAGGGATTGTGTTCCAGGACCAGAGCCTAGACGACGAGCTCACCGGAAGGGAGAACATGGACATGCACGGTCGCCTGTACGGGATGCGGGACGAATTGAGAAAAAACCGGATGAACGAGCTGCTCAAGCTCGTGGAGCTGGAGCAGTTCGCGGACAAGCAGATAAAGACCTATTCCGGGGGCATGAAGCGCAGGCTGGAAATCGCCCGCGGGCTCATGCACCACCCCAAGATACTCTTCCTTGACGAGCCCACAATCGGGCTGGACCCCCAGACGAGGAGGAAGCTGTGGGACTACATAAAGGCCGTGAACAGGGACGAAAGGATCACCATAATACTGACTACGCATTACATGGACGAGGCCGACGAGCTCTGCGACCGCATCGCGATTGTGGACAAGGGCAAGATAATAGCCCTTGACACCCCCGAAGGGCACAAGAAGTCGCTCGGAGGAGACGTTGCGAGCGTGGAATGCTCGGAGCCGGAAAAGTTCGCCGCCCTCCTGGGCAAGGCGAAGCTGGCGAAGAAGGCGAATGTCGCCGAGGGCGGGAAAGTAATCGCCACTGTGGAGAACGGCGGCGAAGCCGTTCCAAAGATAATGGCGCTCGCCGAAAAGAATGGCATAGCGGTGAAATCCGTGCTGGTCAAGCAGCCCAACCTGGAGGACGTGTTCCTCCACTACACCGGAAGGGAGATAAGGGACGAGGAGGCGGGCGAGAAGGACCGCATGAAGGGCGCGATGCGCATGCACGGGAGGAGATGACCATGGAACTCATACAACCGGGCGCGATTTACACCCTCTGGCTCAGGGAAATGATACGATTTGCTCGCTCCAAGTCTAGGATTGCGGGCAATTTCACGATGCCGTTCCTGTGGCTGGTGGTCATGGGCACAGGGCTGGGCGCGAGCATACAGAGCGCGGGGGGCACGAGCTACCTGAGCTTCATAGGCCCGGGAGTAATCGGAATGTCCATACTCTTCAGCTCCATATTCTCCGGAGTTTCAGTCATTTGGGACAGGCAGTTCGGGTTCATGAAGGAAATCCTCGTAACGCCTGTTTCGCGCGTGAGCATCGTGATAGGCAAGATTGCGGGAAGCGCCACCATTTCCCTGGTTAACGGGATGGTCGTGCTGCTGCTCACCCTTCTGGTGGGCGCGGTCCCCCTCTCAACCCTGACCGCGGGGCACATGCTGGTCGCGCTCGCGTTCATGGCGCTCATCGCGTCCGCGTTCGTGTCCATAGGGCTCATTATAGCCTCGCTGCTGAACAACACGGAGGGTTTCCAGCTCATAATGAACCTGCTCGTGATGCCGCTGTTCTTCATTTCGGGCGCGGTTTTCCCGATGGACAAGGTGCCGGACTGGATGAAGACGATTTCGCTCATAGACCCGCTCATGTACGGCGTTGACGGCCTGCGGGGAATATTGCTGGGCGCTTCGCGCTTCCCGTTCCTGCTTGACCTCGCGGTGCTCGGCGCGTTCTGCGCGGCGATGGTCGCGATTGCCACCTACACGTTCAGCAAGATGAAAGCGACCACCTGATGTTTCCTATTTCCGTATTGTTTCGTGGAATGCTGCCTGCTTCTGGAATGCGGCTCGGGGCTTGGAAATGGATTTTTCCAGCTTGTCGAACCCGATTCCTAAAGGGATGACCAGTATTCCCGAGACAAGCGCTGCGCCCGCGACTACCGCGAGCCCGCGCGCAGCTTCCCTGAAAGTCGTTTTTTCCGCGCGCCCCATGAAAATCCTCATTTACCCGGAATGAAAAATTCCGGCTTGCAGCAGCTCTCGGCCTCGAAGCACTTCATCTGATGAAGGGAAAAAAGCTGGAGCGCTATTGAGAAGACGACTATGGCCACGCTGTAGTCCATCAGGAAGTTTATGAACATGCCCGGCAGGACCGCTGAAAGAAGCATGAATCCGAAGCTCGCGCCGCAGAACGGGATTCCTATCCCGCACGCCTGCAGCGCCGAGAACCCGATTGTGGTCGCAATCGCGCCCAGCATTGAATTGGTCGCGACTTTCGCGGCGAATATGTGCTCCTTGAGGTCCCTCAGCAGGCAGGTGAAAGTCGCCGCGAACGAGAGCATGAATGCCAATGCGAGAAGGATGTACCAGCCGAAGAAAACCTTCTGGGGTATGAGGAAGTAGGCGCCTGCGAACGCCAGCGCGAATAGCGCCTTGCAGTAATGGCTCTCCATTATGCGCAAAATGTACGGGGATTCCACGAACCTGTTTTCGCGGGAAAAGTAATAAAGCTAACTGGGCAAATAGGCTCATGAAAAGCCCAGTGCAGGCCGGAAGCGCAAGGAAGTTGCGCATAGGCTGGTTCACGTTCACGTGCTCCGAGGACAGCTCAATAGTTCTCGTGGAACTCATGAACAGGCACTATTTTGAGTGGAAGGACAGGATTGATTTCGCGCACGTGCGCATACTCAAGTCCAACAACGACATGAAAAACCTTGACGTTGCGTTCGTGGAGGGCGCAATCAGCGGAAAGAGGGACGAGGAAAACCTCAAGAAAGTGAGGGAGAACTGCAAAAGGCTAGTCGCAATCGGCGCGTGCGCGGTCACGGGCCTGCCTGCGGGACAGCGCAACTCGTTTTCCCCGGACCAGATGGAGAAGATACGCCCGTTCCTAAAATTGCACCGCCTCAACGAGAAAGTGGAGCCGGTGAAGAAGTGCGTGCATGTGGACGCCGAAGTTCCCGGCTGCCCCATGGACGAGAAGATGTTCTTGGCTGTGCTGGACAGGTATTTCGCGGAATTCGGCGTCGGAACTCGGAACGCCAAACAGGAAACAGGGAACGCTCCGGGTGCCGCCTGATGCACAACGTGGACCTTGATATGACAATCGGAGTGGAGAACCTCAGCAAGATAGAGGGCCACGCAGAATTGGAAGTGAAAGTGAACAGGGGCGAAGTGATTGACGCCAAATTAGTGATAGACGAGAACAAGAGATTTTTCGTGGATTCGGTGATGGGAAAGCACGCGCTCGCGGTCCCGCAGACGGTTTCCAGGATCTGCGGCACGTGCAGCGTCGCGCACCTGCTCGCCTCAATAGACGCGGTGGAGGGGGCGTTCGGCGTGGAGCCGAGCGGCCAGACGATAAACATGCGCAAGCTCCTCATGCACGGCACGTACATACGCGACCATGCGATGCACTTATACCTCTTTTGTTTGCCGGATTACGTGGGCAAGGATTCCGTTCTGGACTTCGACGAATCCCAGCACGAACTGATACACAAGGCTTTTGACGTCAAGGCTGCGGGCAACAGGCTCGCGACAATGATTGGGGGAAGGGCGGTGCACTCGCCCCTTCCGCTGGTCGGCGGGTTCCTGAAAGCCCCCCAGCAGGAGGAAGTGAAGGCCGTGATAGGCGAACTGAAGGCCGCGCGGCAGGCCGCGCTGGAGTTCGTGGACGTTTTCGCGGCCACCGAGTACAAATTCAAGTCCGAGACGGATTTCGTTTCCCTGACCAACGACGATTACGATTACGTGAGCGGGGACATATGCGGCACGGACAACGGCTGCATTCTCAAGACAGCGTTCGACCATTATTTGGAGCACATGGTAATCCCGTATTCGCAGGCGCGCGGCTTCACCTATGATGGAAGGCCGTACATGGTGGGCGCGCTCGCGCGAATGAACGACAACAAGGAAAGCCTCGCACCCGAGACGAAAAAGGACGTGGGCAAATACCTCGGCAGGTTCCCCTCGTTCGACGTGTTCGACAACAACCTCGCGCAGGCGATTGAAATAGTCCACGGAATAGACGCATCGGTGAAGCTGCTCGAAACGGTTGAATTCAAGGCCGAGCCGGTGAAGAAGGCGGAGATAAAGAAGGGGCTCGGAATAGGGGTGGTTGAGGCACCCCGCGGAATTCTGTATTACAAGCTCATGACAGACGACGCGGGAAAGGTGGAATTCGCAAACCTCGTCATTCCCACGGCGCAAAACCAGGTCAAGATGGAGAAGGACCTGGGGGCGCTCGTGCAGGAGAAGCTGGACGCGCGGATGAAGAAGGACGACATAAGGAGGCACATGGAGGTGCTCATCCGGGCTTATGACCCGTGCATGAGCTGTGCTACGAACTTTTTGAAGGTAAAATGGACCGAAGGATGACTTCCGCTTCCTTTGCAGCCTTTTCCAACCCGTAATTTTTCGGAATCGCAACTATTTTCACGGAATCCAGCTTCCCGATTTTCTTGAGCAGCTTGAGCGTGAGCGAGATGTCAAAATCGTGCATGGAATAAACGGGATTCGTCTGCAGCGCATCAAGGCTTTCAAGAAGCGTTGCCTTGCCTATTCCCTCGGCCACGTCCAGGATGACCAGGTTCCTGCCCTCGCTCTCTATGTCCTCAACTGCGTCAAGTATTTTGAATTCGAATTTTCCCGCCAGTTTCTCGGCGACCTTGAGCGCGAGCGAATCTTCCGGCACCAAGGGATTGCCGAAAACCAAAACCTTCATATTTTCACTTCGTAGCCGAAAAGCTCCCTTATGCGCGCAATTTCGCGCGAGCGGAAGCCTGCGACGATTTCTTTTTTCGCCCCGTCTTCGGAAAGCCCCCTGCTCATGAGGTAGAAGACCTGCTCCGGGTCCAATTCGCTTATCGTTGATGCGTGCCTCGCCGTGACGTCGTTGTTCACGATTTCAAGCCCGGGCAGCAGGCTCGCCCTTGCGCCTTTTCCGAGAAGGTATGCGTGCTCCTCCACGTTCACCTCGCAATTCGCGGCGTCCTTGCCTATTGACGCGAGCGCCGCGTAGCTTGCGCCCTCGCCTTCGCCGAGCGTTCCCTTGGCGATTAGGCCGAGCCGGCAGTCCCTCTCCTCAAGCGGAAGCTCGTTCTTCACCGAAACCCCGCCGGAGAATAGGTCCCTGATTGCGAGCGCGCAGCCCTGCGGGACTATGAAATGGTTCTCCACCCTCGCGCCATTTCCATAGATGGTGAAGATTTCCAGCGACGAGCCGGGCGCGAGCGCGATTTTCTTCTGCACTTCCCCGTTGCCGTGGGTGAAAAGAACTGCCGCGCTTCCGGAAACGTGCAGCACGCCTTTTGAGAAAGTGGCGTTGCCTTTTTCGGTTGTCCGGAATTCCATGCTCATCCCATCCCCTTGCCCATTTCCAACTGGACCAAACGGTTGAATTCCACCGCGTATTCCAAAGGCAGCTCCTTTATGAAATTGTCTATGAACCCGAGCACGATAAGCGAGGTCGCCTCGGATTCCGAAAGCCCCCTGCTCATCAGGTAGAATACCTGCTCCTCGCTTATCCTTCCAACGCGCGCCTCGTGCGCGATGCTTGAATCGCTCTGCGCGGTCTGGAGGAGCGGATATGTGGCATTCCTTGAAATGGAGTCCAGAAGGAGGGCGTCGCACCTCACGCTGCTCTTTGCGCCCCTGGCGTTTTCCGAAAACCGCACGGTGCCCCTGAACGAGGTTATGCCTCCGTTCTTTGCGATGTTCTTGCTGTTTATCACGGAGGTCGTGTCCTCCGCCTCGTGTATCGCCCTTGCTCCGGCATCCTGATATTGGCCCTGCCCTGCATACGCGATTGAAAGGAATTCTGCCCGTGCCCCTTTTCCCTTGAGGTAGACCGCGGGATATTTCATGTTGATTCCAGAGCCGATGTTTCCGTCCACCCATTCCACGAGCGCGTTCTCGTACGCGAATGCCCTCTTGGTTACTAGGTTGTAGACGTTCGTGCTCCAGTTCTGGATGGTGGTGTAGCGCAGGTGCGCGCCTTTCTGGACTATGCACTCGACTACTGCTGCGTGCAGGGACGCCTCGTCGTAAATGGGCGCGGTGCATCCTTCCGTGTAATGTATCTTGCTCCCTTCCTCGCAGACGATGAGGGTGCGCTCGAACTGGCCGAACGCCTTGGCGTTTATGCGGAAATACGCCTGCACGGGAATTTCCAATTTAACGTTCTTTGGAATGAAAAGGAAGCTGCCCCCGCTCCAGACCGCGGTGTTCAGGGCGGAGAACTTGTTGTCGCCCGCGGAAACCACGGTGCCGAAGTATTTCTTTATTATTTCCGGGTATTGCTTCAGCGCGGTGTCCGTGTCCGTGAATATTGTTCCCTTTTCCGCCCATT
>JAKANX010000040.1 GCA_021823425.1 Microcaldota archaeon | reverse complement strand
AGTTGGCCTCGCAAATCCGCATGCTCGCCTCCCCTCCGTATGAGACCATCGCGCCGGCCTTAACGCTGGCCTTGATGGCCGCGTCGCACGGCGTCGCCTTGTCGTAGTAGAATCCGCGGTTCTTGGGCGGCTGGTCTTCTGAGTAGAGCCTGTCGCCGTTGCAGCAGGTCTCTGCGTCCGCCAGCACGTAGTCCAAGGAATCCGCGCACACTTCAAAAGCGTGGCACTGCCCTATGGGGGTATTGTAATTTATCGTGCCCTGGGGGTCAATCGGCCACTTGTTCGTGCACGGCGTGTCGGACGGGTAGTAAATCGCGTTCGTGCCCGTGCACTTGGTCTTTGCCTTAACGTTCACCAGGTAAGTCTTGTTGCCCACCTTCGCGTAGTTGTTCACAGCCCCGACGACGATGCCGTGCGAGCCCGGGGTAGCGAAGGTTATGCTCACGACCGCGCGGTAAGGCATGGCCTTGGGCGTCATTATTTTGGAGCTCGTGCCCCCGAAATGGAGCGGAAGCGTGTGCGTCGTCCCCCCGTCGTACCAGGTTATGCTCGCGTTGAGCACCTTGCCCGTGGGGTTGTCGTCCAGAACGTCTACGGTGAGAACTTCGCTTGTGCCGTGGTTTATGGACGTCCTCCCGTAGATGATTATCCTCGGAACGGTCATGGTCCTTTTGGTGGTGAACGAGTAAACGCTTGAATTGGAGCACCTGTCCGCGCAGCTGGACACCTTGTATTCGTAGGTCGTCTGCTGCTCCAGGTCCGAGAGGTGGATTTGATGCTCGTGCCGAATCAGCAGCGAGTTGAGGGTTGCGTCCTTGATGCCCGAAAGCACCCCGGATGTCGCGAACGAGTATGCCGATTTGGGAACGAAACCGCCCCCCACGCCGCCCGATGCCGCAAGCATGACCGCCCGCTCCTTCGGAGCCTGGTAGGCTGCCTGCCCGCCTATCTGCTGCCCGTTTATCTGCCCTCCTAGCCCCATCTGGTTGAACAAGCTGCTCCATCCGTTGTCCATCGGGTCCCCCGGATTAGGGCTGGGAATGTAAATCTGGCCGGGCACTGCGACCACGAAGTTCTTGAGCTTGGGCCACGGGTCCGAGGGCATGGGCTCCTGCGACCAGGTGCTCTCGCCGCTCACCCTGTAATAAACGCTCTCGTCCGCTTTCACGTCCGTCATCCAATAGATGTCCGCGGCCGTATCCGTCACGCCAACCATGGTGACGTTGCTTATCACCGGAATCACGGCATAGGTGGTGAAGTTGTACTTTCCGGAATTCGTGCAGCCGTCGGCGGTGCACGCGGTTATGATGGCGTAATAGGCGGTGTTGGACTTGAGCGAGTGCACGGGGACGCTGTGCGCGGCCTTGCTTGCCGAATCGGAGGCCGAGGATGCCAGTACGTTGGTGTAATTGTCGTAAACGCGCACGGTCCCGTTGGATGATGCGTTCGCGGTCCAGTTCACTGTAACATAGAAGAAGTCAGCGGTCGTTTTTACGCCGGTAATTTTCACGGTTACTGGGTCGGGCGAGGATGCCACGAGGACCATCGCGTAAGGCGTCACTTCCGCGCCCCCTGCGCCGGTGGAGACGTAGCCGGTGTCCAGTATGGTTATGGTGGCGTTGCGGGAGCCGCTCTTTGCGGTGTAATTCTGGCCCTTTGCGAGGGTGACATTTGTTATCTGGGCGCCGAGGCGCGTGACTATGAAGGTGTAGTTCTTTATCACCACCGCTGACGAGCCTTCGGTGTATCCCCAGACTATTGCGTCCTCGTAGATTAGGAAGGAGTTGTTGGACAGCACGGTGTCGTTGTGGAATACCTTGTACGTGCCGTCCCCGACGAACGCCGCTGAGAAGGAGAGGACTGAAAATGCCAAGATAAACAATGATGCGAATGCCCACTTGCCCATGAAAGCCACCCAGCTTGAATACTCTTATTAGTATTATAAAGGTTCGCAGGCGCTGGAAATAAGCTAAATGAAAAAAAGGGAAAAAAATTGAAAATCAGAGCTTCTTGACGCCCTTTGCGCGGGGGCCGCGCTCGCTCTGCTCGACCTCGTATTCAACCGAGTCGCCCACTCCGAGCGCAACTCCGCCCTCAATTGCGGTCTTGTGCACGTATACGTCCTTGCCGTCTTCTCCAGTTATGAAGCCGAAACCCCTCTCCGCGTTGAACATCTTCACTTTTCCTTTCATTGTATCACCATTTTGTTGGTTATTATTTGGAACGAACTTATTTTTATACCCTGCCGCAGCCCAGTTTCGCGGGCATTTTCTCCCTTCCCGGGCTCGCCCCCGTCATTCTCCGATAATCTTCACGAGCACCCTCTTCCTACGCTGCCCGTCGAACTCGCAGTAGAAAATCTGCTCCCACGGGCCCAAATCCAGCTTCCCGCCGGTTATCGCCATCACGGCCTGGTGGCCCATGAGCTGGCGCCATATGTGCGCCGCCGCATTGTCCTCGCCCGTGTTGTGCGCATAGTCCGCGTTGTAGGGGACGAGGCGCTCGAGGGTGCGCTTGTAGTCGCCAATCAGCCCCTGCTCGTCGTCGTTCACGATTACGGCGGCGGTAATATGCATCGGGTTCACGAGCACGAGGCCCTCCTTCTCCCCTGATTCGGAAACCAGCTTTTCCACCCGCTCGGTAATCCGGACGAATTCAATTTTCCTCCCGGTGTTGAATTCAAGGTATTCGGTCTTCCATTTCATGGATTAGGAGGGGCGGCTAAAAAATATAAATGTTGGGAGGAAATCCGGTACGGGGAAAACGAAATGCCTGCAGAAACCGCCGCGCGACCGGAAAAAAACGGCGGGTTGCCGCAAACAATCGCATTCATTGCGCTGCTCTGCATCCTTGCCTTCCTTCCACTGTTCTCTTCGGATTCGAGATGCGGGAACATAGAGCACGACGAGGCGCACTACATCCTTGTTTCCAAGGTCATCCTTGACGGAGGCACGATGTACAGGGACGTGTACGACAACAAGCTCCCCCTGTTCTACTTCCTGACCTCGCTAGCCGAGAGGTCGTGCGGGACGGACTTCTTCTGCATACGCACGCTCGTGCTCGGGATAAACCTCGCGATTGCGCTGGTCATATTCGCAATAAGCTCCGGGCGCATGGGAGGGCTGCTGAAATACCAGCCGCCGATAATATTCCTGCTGTACGCGAGCCTGATGCAGACCGACATCTTCCTGCGGTGCGAGCCGTTCATACTCCTTTTCTGGGCGCTGGGATTATTTTTCCTTGACCGTTTCATTTCCAAGGGCGGGCGGGAGAACCTCGCTGCTGCCGGGTTCTTCGCCGCGCTCCCGCTTTTCATAAAGCCGCTGGCGGCGCTCGGGCTGGCGCTGCCTATTGCTTACGTGCTGCTCGCAAGGAAGAAGGACGTGAAGGGAAACCTCGCCTATGTCGCAGCGGGGGTTGCTCCGGCGCTTCTCGCGTGCGTGGCGTATTCCCTGATTTTCACGGATTTCGGCGCGTTCTTCGGGCAGGCAGCGGGATGGGACGCGAACGGGATGATTGCGGCGATACTCTCGCACGATTTCCTGCGCGCGGACGCGGTTTACTTCCTGCTCGTTGCGGGAATGTCTGTGCCCTTTGTTCCGGTGCTTCTGGACAGGAAGAGGGGCGAATTCTGGGACATGGCGCTGCTGTTCTACGGGGGTGTCGCGGCGCTCTTTTTCCTGAGGGGATTCTCGTTCTGGCTCTACACGCTGGCCATTCCGTATTTCCTCATTCCCCTGAGCTTCGCATGGGCCCCCTTCATCCCCTGGCTGCGCGCGCTCGCGGCTCCGTCCGGAAGCTTGGGCGAAAACCTGAAGCGATATGCGCTGGCATGGGTTTGCGCAGCGTTGATTGCGCTCTCTTTCCTGCTGCTCGCAACGCTCAACTACGCCCAGCTCCACACCAGCTCGGCCATCTCGTCCTGCGGAGGGAGCGGGGAATTGGTCGCGGAAATGAAGGCAGATGGCAACGGCACGCTTTTCGTGTTCCCGAGCAGGTCGGGATACTATGCGATATTGGGCAAGAAGCCCCTGTTCCCGCTCATATACCACCACACGGTCTCGGACGTCCCGCAGACCGACGCATGGCTTGAGGAGAGGGTGCTCGCGCCTGTGGAGGCGGCGATGCCGGACCACATACTTTACTTCAACGGAAGCAACGATCGGCGCTCGTTCGGGGAAAGGAGCCTTGGCGAGTGGGAAGCATTCCTCGGGAAAAACTACAGGGCGGAATACTTCAACGTGAGCGGGGACGAGGCCATATACTATTCGAAAATTGCCGGGCGCACCCAATAATTATTTAAATGGTGCAGAGATAGCTATAGTGTTCTATTCCGGGGTGCGGGTAAAATGGCAAAAGTCATAGTCGTAGGTGCAGGACCGGGCGGCATGTTCGCCGCATACCTTCTGGGAAAGGGGGGCATGGAGGTAACACTCGTTGAGATGGGCGAGGGCATAAACGAGCGCATGGCCAAGATAAAGGCCGGCGGGAACACCGCTGGCATGAGCTACATAAGCGGCATGGGCGGCAGCGGCACTTTTTCCGACGGCAAGATAAACCTCAACCCCGAGATAGGGGGCAACATGCTCGAGTTCGTCCCCAAGAGCGACGCCGACGCCCTGATTGACTACGTTGACAAGCTGTTCGTGAAGTACGGGATGGACAAGAAATCCGAGATACACCCGCGCGCACGCGAGCTCATGCGCAAGGCGATGCGCGGCGGCATAAAGTACATCCCGATTAGGCAGAAGCACATAGGCTCGGACTTCCTTCCGAAAGTGGTCAGCGGGGTAGTGGAGGAAATGGAAGGCATGGGCGTCAAGATTCTGGAAAATACCAAGGCAGTGGACCTGCTGCTCTCGAACGGCAAGTCCACCGGAGTCGTCTTGGAGAAAGGCGGGAAGCAGGAGAAGATGGACGCGGACTACGTCGTCCTTGCGCCCGGCCGCGCTGGCTCGCGCTGGCTCCTGGACCTTGCGGCCAAGTACCAGCTCCCGTACCATTACGGCCCTCTTGACATCGGCGTGCGCGTAGAGGTTCCGGACGAGGTCATGGAGGAGACAACGGAGATAAACTGGGACCCCAAGTTCCACATATACACCAAGAAGCACGATGATTTCGTCCGCACGTTCTGCACCAATCCGAGCGGGTTTGTCATTACGGAGGACTACGGAAAATTCGTGTCCGTGAACGGGCACAGCATGAAGAACAAGCACTCGAACAACACCAATTTCGCTTTCCTCGTGCGCATAAACCTCACCGAGCCTTTGGAGAACACCACCCTTTACGGGGAGAGCATATGCAGGCTCGCAACCACAATCGGAGGCGGCAAGGCGATTCTCCAGCGCCTCGGGGATTTGAAGAAGGGGAAGAGGAGCACGTGGGAGCGCATAAACAGGAGCTACGTTGAGCCCACGAACAAGAACGTGACTCCGGGCGATTTGGGCATGGCGCTTCCCGCGCGCATAATAGACGACATAGTGGAGGGGCTGGACATGCTCGCCAAGACAATACCCGGAGTGAACGAGGAATCCACGCTGCTCTACGGGCCCGAAGTGAAGTTCAAGTCCGTGCGCCTGGACGTTTCCAAGAAGATGGAGGTGAAGAAGCTGCAGAACCTCTTCACTGTGGGCGACGGCGCGGGCGTTAGCGGCGGCATAGTGACGGCGGGAGTTACCGGGCTGATAGCGGCAAGGGAGATACTGGGAAGGGAAGGCAAGAAATCGGAGGTGTGACCATGGACGAGGTTCTCTTTGCCGGAAAATACGACGACTGGGAATACACGGTCAATTTCAGCCTTGACGGCAGGAGCGAGAACGACGTGGCGCACGCGCTCGCGAGAATCCGCGAGGGCATAGAGGCCCGGGCGTTCTGCCACTCTGGAATAAGCTGCCCGATGGTGGAAGCGGAGGTCCCGGAGGGCAACGGGATGGACGGGATGATTGCGTTCATATCGGCGCGCAAGCCGGGGGAGTGGAAGCAGTTCCTCCTCAAGGCGGCGGTCAAGGAGGAACTATTGCCGGTCGCCGAAGCCAAGTTCATTTGCGAGATGCAGAAGAAGTTCAAGGTCCCGGCCAAGGTTTCCTCGGAAATGGTCCCTTCGTCCGTCAAGCCCGGGAAGCAGGAGCTCATGGAGGGCCAGATTGCGTTCGTGGGAAGGTACAGGGAATGGCTTGCGGTAAAGAAGCTCGGAGTGAACGAGAAGACGCAGGATTACGAGGTCGCGGGAATACTCTCGAGCATCAACACCACGCTCGTGAAAAAGACATTTGATTTCCTCCACCCTGACCGTGGCATGGACGCCATTGCCGCGGCTGCGACGCGCGGCAAGCGCAAGTCGTTCATAAACCTTGTGGACGCGCTCAGGCAGGTCAAGCCGAGCCTCACCGGAAACAGGATAAACGACGCATACCTGCTCAAGTGCGTGTACGAGAATCTGGGATTCGCCCCGTACGCGAACGTGGAAATACTGGTCGGCGCATACCCCGACCTCAAGGCGCCCAAGCCGCGCGGAAGGAAGGCGAAGGGCTGATTGGATGGAAATCATAATCACGCTCGGGATTTCGTTCGCGCTCTCGCTCCTTGTGGGCATGGAAAGGCAGCTGAGCAAGAAGCCCGTGGGCTTTGCGCCCTACGTGCTCGTCACGGTCATGTCAACGGCGCTCACCGTGATGGCGCAGACGAGCTTCGCCTCCGCGTCCTCTGCAATCGTGAGCGGGATAATGACCGGAATCGGGTTTTTAGGCGCGGGCGCGCTCATAAAGTCCCACGAGAAAGTGTTCGGTTTCACGACTGCTTCTGCGGTGTGGGCGATGGCCGCTTTCGGCATAATAGTCGCGGTCGCGGACCCGCTCGTGATAGCGTTCGCGTACGCGGTCGTGTGGGCGACAATCGGGATAGACAGGATAATAGAGAAAAGGGGCCTCGGAAGGCACACGCGCACCGTGACGATAGAAGCCAGGGGAAGGGCGAGCCACGAGGGCATAAAGTCTATAATAAGCAGATACCGCGAGAGCAAGGAGGAGGGCATGGAAATGAATTTCGACAGGGACATAGTGGAATACACGTTCGTGGTCCCGGGCTCCGCTGGCGACAAGATGGTCGAGAAGCTCTCCAAGCTCAAGGGAATAAGGAAGATTCACCTGGATTAGTGGTTTCATGGGAAAGGGCTCCGGATACGCAAAGGTCATTCTTTTCGGCGAGCATTTCGTCGTGTACGGGCTTCCCGCAATCGGGGTGGCGCTCGCCAAGAAGACGGATGTGGAGGTGTCAAAGTCCCAGCACATGCGCGTGGAATCAAGCCACGCGGACGCGAGCCTGCTCAACGGCCTTGAGGCGATAAAGAACGCGATGGGCATAAAGGACAGCTTCGTCGTCAAGATTAAATCCGAGATACCGCTGGGCAGCGGGCTCGGCTCGAGCGCGGCAGTGAGCGTCGCATACGTGCGAGCGCTTGCAGACGAGTACGGGCTCCAGCTCACCGGCGAGCAGATTTCGGCGTACGCCTACGAGGCGGAGAAGGTTTACCACGGGACGCCCTCGGGCATAGACAACACGCTCGCTTCTTCCGGCGGGGCGATATTCTACCAGAATACGGATGGAAAGAGCGCGGTGAAGCCCCTGAATGTGGGAAAGCCGCTGAACATCGTAATAGGAAATACCGGGAAGAAGCAGGGCTCCACCGCGGAAATCATCGCCGCGGTGCGCGGCCGCAGGGAGAAGAACCCGGGAATTTACGAGGACCTATTCAACGCGGAGCGCAAGGTAATAGACGGCGCGGTGAAGGCGATTGAGCACGGTGACCCCGCCGCGCTCGGCGAGCTCATGAACATAAACCACGGCCTGCTCTCGGCGATGGGCGTTTCCACCAAGGAGAACGGCGACATCATTTACGCGGCGCGCGTGTTCGGCGCCTACGGGGCCAAGATAACGGGGGCGGGAATGGGCGGGAGCTGCGTGATACTCGCCAAGAACGAGAAGAACGCCGAGGACATCGCGAACGAGATAAGGAAGATGGGCTACCTCGCAATCACTTCCGTGGTCCAGTAGTTTTTTCAGTAATCGGAGCTGCGCTCCTGCGCGTAATAGGACGCGAGGCAGGCGAACGGCTCGCTCCTTTCCACCTTGCCGCCGACGGTTTTAGCCTGGTAGAGGGAAGCGACCGAGGCGAGATCTATCTGCGCGGGGAGGACCTCGGCTATTTGTTTGCCGGATTTCACCATGTAAACCGCATCCGCGAGGGCTCTGAGGAAATCCGGATGGTCCAGCACAATCAGGTATCCGCGGTCCAGCTCCACCTGCCCGAGCGACTCCACGAGGGGGCCGCTGAACTTGACCTCGTTCGTCTCCCTGCTCGCGCAAAGGATTGCGGGCGTGTGCGCGGCGCTGTTCCTGCTGCTTTCAATTATGGAGTCGGAGACTGCCTTGAGCGCCGCGAATCGCAGCGCGTGCGTAACCGGTATTTAGCCCCTTTTTACCTTGGAGCCGTCTTCGGAGACGGGCTTGATCGCG
>JAKANX010000039.1 GCA_021823425.1 Microcaldota archaeon | reverse complement strand
TCATTCATAAAACCCACCCGGTTTTATTTACTATAACGGCATTTTTAACTCTTGCTTCGCGCTATTTCCTGAAGCGGAAAGCGAGAATTCCAAAAAGCGGGAGCAGGAACGCGCCCATGCACGGAAGCTCGCCTTTTGCGAGCGAGCGGTTCGCCTGCGTTTCCAAATTATGGGTTGCCTGGTTGACCTCCTCTGCGCTCGTGAGGTTGCTCTTGTTCTCGGCCGGAGGAGTGGTGTTTTCCTCGGGCGGGAGAACGTTCTGCGTTGAATTGGTATTGTTTATCGTATTGTTCTGCACAGGAGGAGTGGTGTTCTGGGGCGCTGGGCCCGAGCTTTTCGCCGAGCAGTTTATCGTGAACTGCACCTCGCTCGTCCTGAACCCCTGCTTCTCCGCGCGCAAGACGAAGACTTTGTTCAGCAGGCTCTGCTTGCCGATCATGTTCAGCTTCACGTATCCGTTGTAATCGGTCTTTCCGGTGTCTATGAGCTGGTAGTCGTACTCCAGGTAGAAGAGGTATGCGGAAACGTCCTGCTGAGGGGCGGTCGCATTCGTGTATCTTACGTAAAATGCCTGCTCCGTGCAGTTGTACCCTATGGAGTGCCAGAGCGACATCCCGCTTCCCATGTCCTTTGTGTCAATTACCTTCACGTAATCGTCAAGGCCTGCCGAGGCGACCGAGAGCGCGAGAATGAACGCGAGCGCGAATTTGAGGTCCATAAAAAAGGCTTTGCGCGTCAAAGTTTTAAATTGCTGGTGCGCAGTCAAATCCATGGAAAGGCTCGTTTTTTCCGTTTCAAAACTCAGAGGGGGAGAAGTGGGGGCGCGGGTCCGAAAGCGAATGGAGGAGCTTTCGCGCAACTTCTCCACTGAAGGGAAGATATTCTCCGAGCTGTGCTTCTGCCTGCTCACCGCGAACGAGAGGGCTCTGAAGGGAATTGAGATTCAGGAAAAAATCGGGGACGGATTCCTTGCGCTTCCGGAAAGAAAACTAATTTCGTTCCTCAAGTCCCACGGCTACCGGTTCTACAACGTGCGCTCCAAATACATAATAGGGGCGAGGGGGCTTTACGGGAAGCTCAAAAGTACGCTGGCGAAACTCGGGACGGACAACGCGAGACGGGAGTGGCTCGTGGAAAACGTGAAGGGATTGGGCTACAAGGAGGCGAGCCACCTGCTCAGGAACCTGGGATTCAACGGAACCGCGATACTGGACAGGCACATAGTGAAGCTCATGCACGAGCATAAGATGATAGGGGGATTGCCCAAGTCGCTGGGGAAAAAGGCTTATTTGGAAACTGAAAGGAAACTGGCGCCGCTTTGCGATAGGTTAAAAATGAAGCAGGGCGAATTGGATTTCTATCTCTGGTATTTGAAAACAGGAAAAGTGCTCAAGTAGGTGGTTGCTTGCTCGGAATTATCGGCGGAAGCGGAGTCTATTCAATCGGAAAGTTCATGGAGGAGGAAGTGAACACGCCTTACGGGTTTGCGCGCGTGTTTGTGGGGAAAATCTCCGGGCAGGAGTGCGCGTTCATACCTAGGCACGGGACTGACCATGCGCACCCTCCGCACAAAATCAATTACAGGGCAAACGTGTGGGCGCTGGACCAGATAGGGGTGGAGGGCGTGCTGGCGACTTATGCAGTCGGCATTATTCATACTTACGAGCCCGGGGACTTGGTTGCCGCAGAGGATTTCATGGGGTTCAACGCGCCAATCACGTTTTACGACAGCTTCAAGGAAGGCGAGAAGCACATTGATTTTTCCGAGCCTTATTCCAAAGGAATGGAAGCTCGGCTTTTCACGGCTGCGAAGAACGTCGGAATCGGATTGAAGAACGGAGGCGTCGTCGCTACGACGCACGGGCCGAGATTTGAGACAAGGGCGGAGATTCGCGCGCTGGACAAGATGGGCGCAAATTTGGTGAGCATGACCAATGCGTATGAGGCGGCGCTAATCCACGAATTGGAGATTCCCTGCGCGGGGCTGTGCATCGCCACGAATTACGCTTGCGGAGTTTTGGAAGCCGCGCTTCCAAAAGCTGGTCGTCGGAACGCCGACGACCGGATGAAGAAAAAAGCGCTTTCCCACAACGAAGTGATTACGATGATGGGGAAGAAGGAGAAGGAAATAAACGGGATAATAAGGGAGTTCGCCAGGCTGAGCCTTTAGCGATTCAACTCATTCGCACGGATTCTTGTTCTGGATTGCATGCGTTGCCGACTTGAGGATTGCCTGCGCTGTTGGAATTTCCACCTTAAGTTTGTTTGCAAGTTCTACCCGATAGTCCCTTGAATCGGCGATTGATTTGACCACGTCCACATTTTTTGGGAGATTGAACTGCTCTTTCACTTTCGCGTTGATTTCGTCCCTGTCAGCTGCGCTGAGCAGCCTTCCGAATAAACGCATTTGGTTCATCGCTTTCATTATTGCGAGGAAGTCGCGGTCTGGCCCCTTGTAGTATGCGTGGGTGGAGTCGCGGGGAACGTATTCCGTGGGGATTGCCTCCCCGTTCTTGAGCCGCGTTACCACGTCCGCAACGTGGCGCGCCATTATTTCCGGGGACGAGGTGAAGCCGTCCAAGTAGGGAAAGCCGGGGTAATATTCCATTTCCTTTTTCAGGAGGAGCGAATCCTCGCGGTTGCGCGGAAATGCGGAAACCAGCTTTTGCACGTTCGCCTCGCTTGTGCAGAAAATCAGGCCGGAGAGCGCCCTGAACGCCGGGCTTTCAATTGGCTTTTTTTCCTTGGATATCTTTTCCGCAATCACTGGTGTGCGGATTTGCTTTGATTTTCCCGCTGCGTGCGCTGGAAATAGGACTAAGGAGCCGATTATCGCGGTTTTGAGAATCATGGATGCGCGGTGCGGCAACTTGTAATGCAATATCGGCTGTTGGGCCATTAGTTTATTTGGTGGTAAAAGGTTTAAAATAATAGCCGATTATCGGGTAATCGTAACTTCGTTTATCTGCTCAAGGTATTCCTTGTGCTGCGCGAAGTAGTCGCGCGAGGGCTTGAGCAGTGTTATCAGTTCTTTTGCGACCGCGTTCTTGAGGTCCATCGGATGGAGCTTGCCTTCGGAATAGGTCGTTTTCAGCTCCCCAACCGTGGCGAACTCCACGTCCCCGCCGAATTTCGCAGGGCGCTCTATCTTTAGCGGCTTTCCGCGCATGCAGATGAATTCCGCGTACTCAATCATCGGATTTCCGTCAATCGTCTTTTCAGGGCAGTAGGCCTTGGAGATTTTGGACTTTACCTCATCTTCGGTATCGTGGATGAATATTGCGGACGAAGGCTTGGATTTGCTCATTTTCGCCTCTATCTGGACGTCCTCCTTGTCCGGGACCGGAGACCCGGAACTGGTGACCGCGGCATCCATGCGACCGGGACCCTGCAAACCGGGCAAAAGGTGGCCGTGGACTGCCGCAAATTTCTTCTTCCCTATCTTGGGGAACACTTCCCGCGCGAGCATGTGCACCTTCCTCTGGTCCATTCCCGCATGTGCGATTTGGATGTCCAATTTTGCGATATCAGCAGCCTGCATCGCTGGATAGACGATTGAGGCCGCGCTTGTCGCTTCCGTTTCCTTCCTTCCCATTATCGTGACTGTGCGCAGCACCCTCGCGATAGTGGTGTTCCTTGAAATGTCCAATACGGTCTTCCAGAAATCCTCGTCGTAAACCTTGCTGGCGAGCTTGTAGTCAACCTTGTCCTCCGTAAGCCCGAGCGAAACGAACGCGTGCTTGAAATAGCCTTCGGCGACTTCCTGTATCTTGGGCAGGTCGCCCCCGAGTTTGCCGTTTATCCACGCGTGGTAGTCGGCGAGCCAGATGGTGGGCTTCACTCCGGCTTCCATGAAATCTCGTATTTTCAAAGTGGTCATGAGGCCGCTTCCTATGTGCACCTTCCCGGAAATTTCAAATCCGATGTAGTGGCGCGGATGCCCGTAGTTTTGAAATATCTCCTTGAGGTCCTCGCGGGTTATAACCTCCTCAATCGGGGGGCGGCATACAAGGTCTATCTTTCGCTCGATGTCCATGAAAATTACCTCAAAGCTTGGTGAGTATCCACAGGATTGATATTATCGAGCCAATTATTATAAGGGGCGCGGCTATCTTCGCAACCGCGACGATGGCGTTCACCGTGGAGACTATTTCTATGCTCTGCTTTGCGCCTAAAACGTGGATTTTGAACCTTTCCTTGAACGCGGAAAAGGCCGCAGGCTGCATGTCCGCGAGCGCCTCCTGCACCCCTTCTTTCACAGCCTTCATGAGCGCGTCCTCGTCCTCAATCGGGTTGAGCACCCCGCGCACGGTGTTCATGGAATGGGTGTCGGTCGTGAATATCCCGACTTCCACTTTCTCTTTCAAGAGGGATTTCACCTCGTCCATGAGTTTTTCGCGCACTTCTGGCTTCACGCCGTTGCAGTCTATTAGTATCAGGACATACTTGGGCTTGGTGGAGAATACTGCGATTTTTACGCCTGCGAGCCCCATCTGGGGAAGCTCCAGCTGCCTGTGCGCGAAGCCGGCCTCTAGGGGCGCGGAAGAAAGCTTTCCTGAAAGCGAATCCGAGACTGCGCACATGTAACTGAAGCCCACTTCGCTTCCGGGCTCGAAGCTCGTTATGTCCCCGGTCTCGGCGTTGTGCTGGTCTATCGCGGATACGAGCGGGACGTGCTTTTCCCCTTCGCTCATTATCGCTAGGCCGAGGCCGAAATTAACGTCTTCCGTAGTTTGCGGGGCGCGGGATATTCCCGTGAAGGCCGCGCCCTTGAAAACCAGCGATTCGGCGAAGCATTCCTTGCAGAAGCCGCGCGAGAGCGCGACTCCGCTCTTTTCAAATTTGGACTTGCGCAGCCCGTCCCCGAACGCGGAAACTATTTTATCCAGCTCGCTTCCTGCGACCGGATTGAGGTCGTGGGTGACCGTGCCGTGGAACACGAACGCGTCCACGGAGTGCCTGTTCCTGAGCTCCTCGGCGAGCAGATAGGAGAAGTTGCTCCCCCCGAGCGAGCCGAACGGGCCGAAGTGCACGTAAGGGGTCACGAAGGCCACGGTGCCGCTCTTCCTCTTGAACAGGAACGCCGAAATCAGCGTATCGGCTTCCTCGCCAACGCGCTCGAACTCGTCCTCTATGTTCTTGGACTCGTAGAACCAGTGGGAAAGGAAGAGGGATACGGCGTCAAGCGTGTTGAGGCCGAAGTTCCTCTTCATGGGCGCGTTGATTATCAGGAAGAAGAGGTACACGAAGCCTAGGAAAACCGCGGAAGCGACGTAGAATTTCCATATTATCACGAGCGGGTCCCCGGATACCGCAATCATGCTGCCCGTGAGCAGGAAAACGCCGTAGATTATGACTTGGAGCGCGGCGAAGAGGAAAGCGCGCCATTTCAAGGTGAAGACGAAGCGCGCGACCACGTACCAGATGACGAACGCGAGCGAGGCTGCGATGAAGATTATCCCCTCCTTGTACGCGAAAGTCGTGCCGGAGAGAAGGACGTAGGAGAAGTACGCGAGCGCGTAAATCATCTGCCCCACGAGCGAGGCCGCGAGTATGCGCCGGAACGGGATTTTGCGTATCATCAGCTTTATCAGCAGCGAGGTCAAAACAGCTGGGATGGAGAGGAGGAAAAGGCCCTGCAGCGCGCCCTCGAAGACGCTTTCAATGGAAACCTTGCCCTGCATGAGCGAAGTCAATATGCCGAAAAGAAGCCCGATTAGAATCATGAACGAGAGGAGGTATTCCGCCTTGGGCAGGGTGATAAATGCGTTGGTCAGGCCGACTGCCTTCTTTATGTTGCTCATGGCTACTCCTTCTGGGACTCCAGCATGTGCCTGAGCGTGTAGACGTTCCTCATGTACTCGCGCGCGACCGACTGGAAGCTCCTGCGCTTCTTGGCGGCCAGCTTCATGAGCTCGAGAGCGATTATCCGCACTTCGGAATTCGCAGAAACCTCGTCGCCCCCCTCAAACTCCATGTCCGCCATAGAATAAGGTTTGCACGGATACGCATATAAAGGATTGCGGCCCCATTATCCGAAACACGGAACCGGAAACGGTCCGGTGGTAATTGCATGCACAACTGCCCCAGGTGCGGCGCTGCGGAAGGCACGAAGAAATTCGTCGGACCGTTCTGCATTGACTGCTACGAATTCCGAATAAGGATACCGGACAAGCTCGAGCTCCAGCAGTGCAAGCGCTGCGCGAGCGTGAAGCTCAGGGGCGAGTGGACGCATTTTTCCGAAAAGAAGATTAGCGACTGGGTGGAGAGCAAGCTCAAGGGCGAATTCGACTCGGTTGAACTGGCGCCGGACTGGAAGGGCGCGAAATTCACGGTTGAAAAGGACGGGGAGAAGGTGCAGATAGAGAAGGAATTGAATTTCAGCCTGAACCCGGACATCTGCCCGGAGTGCAACAAGAAGTCCGGCGGATATTTCGAAGCGATAATCCAGCTCAGGGGGCCGGACGCGCGCATTTCCAAGTACGCAAAACTTTTTACGGAGATGCTCGAGCGCGAGGGCACGTTCATTAGCAAGATGGTTGAGCTCAAGGAGGGGCTGGACCTTTACGCTGGAAGCACCAAGTCCACACTAGCGATAATAAAGAGGCTCGGGCTCACCTACGGAATCAGCACCTCGCTCGCAGGCCAGAAGCAGGGCAAGAGGTTGTACAGGACCTCGTTCTCAATCCGGCTGTAAAAAACGTTTTCTATCCTTTTGCCAGCGATAGCGCCTCCTTCACTGCGGGCAGGTTCACGATCATCGTCTTGACCCTCGCGAGGAACACGAACGAGGCCGCCTTGGCTGCGCCGACTCCGAAAACCGCGAATATCAGCACTCCGCCCCCTTCGCTCAGGCCGAGGCCCGCGAGCGTGGGCGAGGGAAGGAATTCCAGTATTGTGAGCAGGGGCTGGAGGAAAAAATAGACGAACACCTCGGGAAAACCGACCGAGAGGGTGATGCCAAGCGCCTTTGCTACGAAATACCATGAGATGGCTTTGGTGGACCAGCAGAACAGGAGTATGAGCAGCAGCGACGGTGCGTGGTGCAACAGGACTTTGGAGTTCTGCTGCGCTTTTTCGAACAATCCCAGGACCTTGTCCGCAAACGGGATGCGGCGCACGAAAGAGAAAAAAGTTAGGAATTTCTTGGAAAAAAGCAGGAGTATCATCACGCCAATCATGCCGACCATGCCGAACGCGCCCAGGAAGAGGATTTCGCTGTGATCGAATTTCAGGTAGGTGTTCAATACGTAAATCATTCCCGCCGTGCCCACCACCACTTTGAGTATGAAATCGTAAATCTGGGGGCCCATCACCGCGACTATGCTCTTTTCCTCCGGGACGCCGTGCTTCTTTGTGAGGCCGTACGCGACCGCGAAGTAGCCCGTGCGCGCGGGAGTGAAATCGGCGAGCAGCATCCCGACCACGTGCATCTTGAATATGTCCCAGAACTTCAGCCTAACTCCAAGCTCCGTGAGAATGAGATTGAGCCTAGCCGACATTCCCACGTACATTAGAATTAGGAAGAAGGCGGAGATGAGGAGGTAGGCGTAGTTCAGGCTCCCGAACTCCCGAAGGATGTTGTCTATCCCTATGAAATAGAACACTGCCGCGACTATGGCTAGCGAAACCACGCTGTCAAGTATCAGGTGCTTCTGGTCCGTGATATTCTTTATGTCCAGCATTCCTCCCACGATTAGGATTCCACTTCTCGGGGTGGGTTTTTATTGCTTGGTCAAAAGGTATTTAATCCTTGAAAATCACTAACTACGACATGCACAGGATTGCGGCTGCTAATGCCCTCGCGGACAACATGGGGAGGGAGCGGAGGGCGAAGCTCGGCGGGCTCCTGGAAGAGGGGCATGCTGCCGCGCTTCTTGCCAGGCTTCCGGGCAGGCCGTTTACGGGAAGGGATGCGGACGGGCAACCGGTCGCTACGCGCGGGCCGGAAAGCCTGAGAATGAGCCTCAGGGGATTCCGGATTTCCATAAGATACTGCCGCAGGGAAGATGGGAAACTGGACGAGAATGCCGGGCTCGTGCAGGGGGGCGGGCGCGAAGTCACTGTAAATACGGACATTTTCAGCGGGGTGCGCAGCCTCAAGCACGTGCGCGAGAGCTACGAGGCGGAATTCAAGAGGAGGGACATCATACTTGGAAATGTGGAAAGGATAAACTCCGAGCTGGCGCTCAACGGGGCCAGGATGGGCAGGGGCGGATTGGACGCCATAGGGGAGATGCTGGAGGGGGTGCTCAAGGAGATTTCGCTGGACAGGGCTGCTGCAAAGAGGCTCGGAAGGCTCAAGATGTCGGAAATCGCGCCTTTCCTCGAGGCGGCGAAAGCTTCGGAAGGGTTCGGAAGGCAGGAAAACATCACGGCTGCGTGCGCGAAGCTCGTCGCGTTCAGGAACAGGTACGGCTCGTGGAGGGACGGCGAGGCCGCAAGGATTATGGCTTACAACGGGCTGAGGGAGTGCTCGCTGCGGGCTGCGAGGGACGGCGCGCTCGTGCGGCTGCTCGGCGGCTGGGCTGATTCAATCGGAAGA
>JAKANX010000038.1 GCA_021823425.1 Microcaldota archaeon | reverse complement strand
AGACGAAACTAAAGGAACTGATACTGAAAGCGCCAACGATGGCGCAATTGTGCAGTCACAGCCCGCGGGCGAGGCTCAGGCAGGCGGGGCAGCGCCCCCGGCCCACCACGAGCACCACGCGCATGCGCACCCGGCCCACGCAGCAGCGGAGCCGGCAGCGCCCGCAGTGGACAAGGGAGTGCAATTCAAGGACCTCGGGCTTTCCGAGAAGACCCTTCAGGGGCTCACGTCCATGGGCTTCACAAACCCCACGGAAGTGCAGGAGAAGACCGTGCCCGTGATAATGTCGGGCAAGGAAGTGATAGCAAGGAGCAAGACCGGAAGCGGCAAGACCGTCGCGTTCGGAATAAGCATTTACGAGCTGCTCGCAGCGGGGAAGGCGCGCAAGGCGCTCATAATAGCGCCGGTGCGCGAGCTCGCAATCCAAATCATGAACGAGCTGCGCGCGCTCGGAAAATACCACCGCTACCGCGTGGTCTGCGTTTACGGGGGCCAGAACATAGACACCCAGATTAAGCTGCTTTACGGCGGCGTGGACGTGCTCGTGGCGACGCCCGGAAGGCTGCTTGACCTCTTCGAGCGCGGCACCATAGACCTCAACGAATACGATTTGATAGTGCTCGACGAGGCGGACAAGATGTTCGAGATGGGCTTCGTGGAGGACGTGGACAAGATAGTTTCCAACACCTCGTACGCGAGGAAGGTTGAGCTGTTTTCCGCGACAATCAGCGCGGACGTGCAGCGCATAGCCTCCAAGTACATGAAGTCCTACGAGACAATCGAGGTGGGCGAGCAGGAGAAGCCGCCTCAGATAGAGGAGGAGCGCATACAGATAGAGCGGCCCCAGAAATTCGACAAGCTCGTTGAAATAATCAGGAAGCAGAAGGCCGACAACGCGCAGGGCAAAATCCTGATATTCGCGGCCACGCAGCGCGGAACCGAGTACATAGGCAAGCGCCTTTTCTCGGTCGGGATACAGGCGTCCTTCATACACGGCGACGTGAGGCAGCACAGGCGCGAGAAGATTATGGCCGGCTTCAAGGAGGGCCAGTCCGACATACTCGTTGCGACTGACGTCGCGGCAAGGGGGCTGCACATAGACGACATAGCGCTCGTGATAAACTACGACGAGGCGATTGACAGCCAGACCCACCTCCACAGGATAGGGAGGACGGGAAGGATGGGCGCATCTGGAAAAGCCATAACTTTCGTGGAGAACAACCCGTACTTCGGAAGGCCGACCCGCTCGGGATTCGTCCCGAAAGTCGGTCCCTACAACCCGTACGCCGGAAACAGGGACGGCCGCGGAGGCGGAAGGCCGCCTTACGGAGGAGGCCACGGCGGGCAGGGAGGCCCCCGGGGCCCGAGGAGGGGCGGAGGCCAGGGAGGCTCGTACGGAGGGCACGGTGGCTCCTACGGCGGCCACGGCGGAGCCTACGGAGGGCACGGTGGCTCCTACGGCGGGCACTCGGGCGGAAGCCACGGTGGAGGCCAAGGAGGGCAGGGGCACGGCGGGCAGGGAAGCCATTCCGGCTACCGCAGGCCGCACAGGCCCAGGTTCACAAGAAGGTAATTTTTTTCTTTTATCAGTTTATTTAGCATAACGCTTTTTCTCAACCCCTTTCCAAGGGGCATTTTTCCTTCGCATAATCCAGTATGCCGAATTCCAGATGGTAGATTTTCTCAAAACCCAGCCTGTACAGAGTGGGAAGCGCGTGGAGGCTCCTGCTCCCGGTCCTGCAATAGACCAGATACGCCTTCTTTCTGTCCAGCGAATCGAGCTGTTGCTCGAAATTGCGCGAAACGATGTCCGCATTCACGGCTCCCGGAATCCGCGCGGCCCTGAACTCCCCGGGTGTGCGCACGTCCAGAATCCCGAAATCGGGGGACCCGCCCCGCTCCCTGAGGATGCCGCATGCCTCCTTCCCGCCCACGTTTCTGTATTCGTAATCGGCCATATTATTAATAAGATTGGAATTTGTTAATAAAACTATTGATTGAAATATAGGTTAGAAGAGGGTCTGCTGCCCCTCGCGGCTCTCGAGCCGGTCCACGCGCAATCCTGCGCGCCTGAACTGCGCCCCGGTTTCGGAGATTATCTGGGCAAAAAGTTCTCGGGAGGCTTTCCTCAGCTCGAAGACATCTTCGGAAGGGTGCGAAAGCGTGCGCGCCTTGGAATAAGCCTTGAGGCTCTCGTCAACCAGCATAACCCCCACGGCCTTGTACGAAAGCCTGCGCTCCCGCAGCTCCGCGCCCAATTCGTCCGCCAGTTCGGCTGTCTCCCTCATCAGGGTTTCCAAATCCCGCGTGTCCTGCTTCATGGTCTTTATCCTGCTGAGCTGCTTCTGCCCGCCCTCGGCGCCTATTTCGCTCTCGTCCACGCCTTTTGCCGCGTTCATCAGCCACGCTCCGGTCTTCCGTCCGAAGGATTCCACGAGCATTCCCGGGTCCGCGTTCCGCAAATCCTCGATTGTGCGTATTCCCCCGCTTTCCAAAAATTCCGCGCTTTTGTTCCCTATTCCGGGTATTTTGCCCACGCCCATGGGCGAAAGGAACGCCTCGACTTCCTGCGGGCGCACGATTGTGAGGCCGTTGGGCTTGTTCACGTCGCTCGCTATTTTCGCCACCAACGGACTGGGCCCTATTCCTACTGAACAGGTGAGCCTGAACTTTTCCAAAATCTCGAACTTGAGCTTTTCCGCCAGCCGTCCGGCCTTCGCGTAATCCCCTTCCGATGCCTTGGTGATGTCAAGCGCGCCCTCGTCCACGCTCGCGTACCCGAATTTTTCCCCGTACCCCGATACGGTTTGCATCACGCCCTGAGATATTTCCGAATAGCGCTCGTGGCGCACAGGAAGAAAAACCGCGTTAGTCCCTTTGAGCCTCGCAATCGCGAACTTTATCGGAACTCCTGCGCGCACCCCGTACTTGCGCGCCTCGTAATTCGCGGTGCTGACCGCGCCGCTGGTCTCGTCGCGGCCGGAATATACGCACACCACAACGGGCTTTCCCTTGAATTCCGGGCGGTCGTTCTCCTCCACCTGCGCGAAGAAATAGTCTATGTCTAGGTGGAGCACTATCCTGTCCATGCATTTGCATTCTCTTTCGGGATATAAAACCGTGCTTATTTGCGCTCCTTCGCCTTCTGCTTTTTCCAGATGCGCACCGCCTCGTCCGTGGTCACGCTGCCCTTTTCGAAAAGGTAGGGTTTGCGGTGCCTCACCTTTTTCATCAGGCTGGAAAAAACGTTGCGCATCTTCACCCCCCTCGTCTTTTCAAGGATAATGAGCAAATTGAAATAGTCCCATGCGACGTCCCCGAGTTCCTCCTCCAGCCTCCTTCGGTCCTTTCCGTAGAGCTCCGCCTCCACCTCTTCTATTTCCTCCCGCATTTCCGAGAGCATGAAGCGCGGCGTCTGCTCCCTTATCCACGGGCACTTGCGCCAGTTGAGCGCAAGGAGCCTCGTGAACTGGCCCATCTGGCTTTTCATATCGCCAGCCCCGTGCGCGAGAGCGCGAAAGCGAGCGGAATTCCCAGAAGAACAAGCGCAGGAAGGTAGCAGAATCCCCCGCTCGAATTGTTGTTGAATCCCGAATAAGATTGGGGCGAATACGAGAGCGACGAATCGTCCGGAGATTTTATTTTCTCGGGCTGCGAATAGCCGACGTCCACGCTTCCTCCGTCCGCGGTCTCCATGTTCCCTGAAGTGTCCACCTTGTAGTAGCCCACCTCCGCCTGCTGGGGCTGCGCGTATTGCGCGAACTCCGAGTTGTCCGCAAGGAACCGGGCCGTCTTCTCCCCTGAAATCTCGAACCTCACGTTCGCGTCGTCAGGGACGAAAATCCATTCCTCCATGTCCTTGAGGTCCCCGGATGCGATTGCCCCCGGAATCGTGTTCTCGTATTGCCCGGTCTGGTAGTTGAGCCCCACGTGCCCGCCGCTTGAATCATAGGCGTGCAGGTCTATGTCCGGATAGGAATCCTTTTCAGGGCCCACTTTTTCCTCGGCGGCCGCCGGCGCGGCTGCGAGAGCGCCCTTGCCCGCGGGCGCCGCCTTTGCGCCCTTCATCTTCACCGGAGGCGCGTACTTTTCCACCTTCACCGTCGCCGAATAGGGCGAGAAATCCTCGGAAACGAGGCTCACCTTGAACTTGCCCGGCACGCTTATGAACGTTGAGCCGTCCGCCGCAGGAAGCGGGTCGTTCAGGGTGGGCATCACGTACTCGCGGCCTCCCGGCTCGGTTCCTTTCCACGCCCCTGCCTGCGGCCCGATTACGTTCACGACTTCGTGCGTGTTCGCATGGTCGTACGACACGCGGTACATCACCACGCCGGACGCGGGAGCGCCGTAATAGTTGTCCGTGGTCCTGCCTTCAATTATGTAATAGTAAAGGGGGTCGTTGGATTCCGGGTCGTCCAATTGGAGCACCGAATCCCCAGTCTTCATGTTCTCCAGCGCGCTCACGGAATATTCCTTGTCCAGGGAAACCGCCTTGTAATTGAGCCAGTTCGCGGCCTCCTTGGTGTAGGATGACATCTGCGAGGGCTTTGTTGCCTTGGGAACACCCATCCAATTCCCGCTTCCCATCAGGTCCCAGTCGCCCACGTACCCGTACTGCCAGTTCGGGTTGTTGTGGTAATTATAACGGTCGTTGAGCCGGTTCCACACGCCGTCGGTCTTGTACTTGCAATAGAGCGAATGCCCGATTTCGTGCGCCCAAGTCCCTATTTTGTCGTTCTCGCTCACCACAATTATGTTGGGGGCGTAGAGCTTCTGCTTTCCGGACACCCCGTCAACCTCCACGAAGAAATCGTCCTTCTTCCACGCGTCTAGAGTGGAGAATTTCGCAGACGCGTCTTCCTGCTTGGCCTTGCCACCGTAAACCACAATAACGCGGTCCACGTGCGCGCTTCCCCCCTTGAAATCCGCGCCCTTGAAGGCCTCCTTTATCGCAGCAATCCCGTAATCGGCCTCGTCCGCGTAGGAGTTCTGCGTCCCCGCAAGGGAATACCAGTCGTTTGAGCCCGCCGTGCCGTCCGCGTCCTTGAACGTGAACGTGAATGACACGCGTCCGTAGCCGTCCTGCCCGTAATAGGAATTCACGCCCTGCGCTATCTGCTGGTAATAGGAAATTGTGTTGGCGCCCGGCTTGTCTGACGTTCCAGCCAGGATGACGATCGTGTCGCCGAGCCCGCAGAGATTTTCCTTGTCGGCCGCGGCGTAGAGCGCGCTGGATATCCCCTTTTCAGCGCCGGTTCCGGTCTGGTCCTGCACCGCGAACATGTACTTCCCGCATCTCCACGCGATTGTCCCGTAGGACTGGTCGAAGCACTGCGCGCTTGTATCGGTATCGGGCAGTATCTGCTTGACGAACCACTTTATCGCCTCCATCGCGTACCACGTCGCGCTTCCCGATTTCGGGCAAATCTGATCTCCCTTGTATGAGATAACCGCGTCCCTTCCGTTGTACGTGGAGCGCGCGAGCCCGTTCTGCTGCAGCGTGTCCATTCCCGAGAGCGCGTCGTTCTCGTTCCCGAACACCATTATTTTGGCGAAAACCTGCGGGTCCTTCTCCGCGCCCGCGGGGCTGATTGCCATGAGTTTGGGCCCGCTAAGCCCGCCCCCTTCGGAATAGACGTCTTCGGGCCAGCCCAAGCCTCCGGCTGCGGCCTTTATCGCCTTCTGCGCCCTGTCCTCGTCGCTCTCGCCGAAAAGCTGCGCGTTTGCAATTCCGAGCGCGAAAACGGCCAGCGCCGCAAAATGGAAAAACCTCATGATTGCCCACCCGCGGAAAATTCCCCCGCAACGTTTAAAATCACGCCTGCCGCCGATTAGCGCGCCCGGATAAATTATTAAACCGCGCCGGATAATCATGGACGGGGGTTGGAATGGAATTGCGGAACATGATTTTAGCTTTAGGAATTGCGCTGCTGCTGCTCGCAGGCTGCACGGCTACTGCACAGCAGCCGGCGAACACGGCTACGAACGGAAGCGGAGGGACGAACATGGCAAAGAACACTACGGACACGGGCGGCTCTGCCGCAACGGAAATAGCGGTATTCGAAACGAACAGGGGCAATTTCGAGATAGAGCTGGACAGGGCGCACGCGCCCAAGACAGTGGAGAACTTCGTAACCTACGTCAAGAGCGGATTTTACGACGGATTGGTTTTCCACCGCGTGATTGGCGGCTTCATGATTCAGGGCGGGGGCTTCGGCCTGGACCAGTCGCAGAAGCAGGCGAACGCGCCCATTGCGCTGGAATCTGCAAACGGGCTGAAAAACACCATCGGGACAGTTGCGATGGCAAGGACAAGCGATCCCAACTCCGCGACCTCGCAGTTCTTCATAAACGTCGCTGACAACGATTTCCTCAACTACGGCCCCGGAAACCCCGGCTATGCCGTGTTCGGGAAGGTGGTTTCAGGGATGGACAACGTGATGGCGATTTCCAAGGTCCCCACGACCACCAAGGGCGACTATTCGGACTGGCCGGTGCAGGACGTCGTAATAACCAAGGCATACATGAAAGGCTAGGTAACCCGCATGGGCATATTAGACGGGCTTTTCGGCAGGAAGGAGGGCGGCGGGCGCAGGGGCAGGGATTTCGGGCCTCTCTCGCAGGCGGCTCATTCCGAGCCGCAGGCAGTGCTCTCCTCTTTCGGGATTGACGAGGAGGGAATGAGCGAGCACGAGGCCCGCAGGAAGCTCGCGCAGTTCGGGCCGAACGCGGTGGGCGAGGGGGAGGGGCGGACGAACCTGAAAATCGCCATGGAAATATTCGTGAATCCCCTCGTAGTGCTCATGCTCCTAATCGCCCTCGTGTCCTTCCTCACGGGCCAGCTCGTTACGACCGTGATAATTGTCCTGATGATAGGAATCAGCACCATATTGAATTACACGCAGGAGATAAAGGCCGGCGCGGCCGCAGAGAAGCTCAAGGCGATGGTCCGCACCACCACGACCGTAATACGGAACGGCCTGCAGAGGGAGGTCCCCATAAGGAGCGTGATTCCCGGGGATATAATCGCGCTCTCGGCAGGGGACATAATCCCCGCGGACGTGCGGCTCTTATCCTCCAAGGACCTTTTCGTGAACCAGTCCACCCTTACAGGGGAATCTCTTCCGGTGGAGAAGCACGCGCCCGCAGAGAAAGGCGAAAACCTGCCTGAATTCCAGAGCATCTGCTTCATGGGCACGAGCGTGGAAAGCGGGACCGCGAGGGCGCTCGCCATACTCACGGGCAAATCCACCTATTTCGGCTCGCTGGCGGCCAGCCTTGAAAAAAAGACCGAAACCGGGTTCGACAGGGGGATAAACGAATTCACCTGGTTCATGATAAAGCTAATCCTCGTGATGGCGCCGCTCGTGCTTCTCATCAACGGCTTCAAGACCGGCAACTGGCTCGAGGCGTTCCTCTACGCGCTCGCCGTGATAGTGGGGCTCACGCCTGAGCTGCTGCCCATGATGGTCTCGGTCAACCTCGCCAAGGGCGCGGTCGCGATGGCCGGCAAGAAAGTGATAGTCAAGAAGCTCAATTCAATACAGAATTTCGGCGCGATGGATATTTTGTGCACGGACAAGACCGGAACGCTCACGCAGGGCAAAATCATACTTGAAAGGCACCTAGACGTGAACGGGAACGAGAGCGAGGAGGTGCTCTCATACGGATTTCTGAACAGCTTCTACCAGACCGGGCTCAAGAACGTCACGGACATGGCGGTGCTCAGGCACGGGAGCATAATGGAGAAGCTCAAGCTGGAGAAGGAATACAGGAAGGTGGACGAGGTCGCGTTCGATTTCCAGCGCAGGAGGATGAGCGTGGTTGTGGAAAGGGGAAAGAAGCACATATTCATCTGCAAGGGCGCCAAGGAGGAGATATTCGCGGCATGCACGCGGGGCGAGGCGGGCGGGAAGAAATTCCCCCTCAGGGGAAGGCACCTTGACAAGCTGAGGAAGATAGCGCTGGGGCTGAACGAGGAGGGCTTCCGCGTAATTGCGGTCGCATACAAGGAGCTCGAGCCCTCCAAACGGGCCTATTCGGTCAGGGACGAGCACTCGCTCACCCTGCTGGGCTTCATGGCCTTCCTGGACCCTCCGAAGGAAAGCGCGGGCAAGGCGATTGCGCTCCTTGCCAGGAACGGGATTGAAGTCAAGGTGCTGACCGGCGACAACGACGTGGTGACCAAAAAGATATGCAGCGAGATCGGACTCGGAATCACCGGAATAATGCTCGGCGACCGGATAGAGGGGATGAACGACGGCGAGCTCCTTCAGGCGGCCGCGCGATGCAACGTTTTCGCGAGGCTCGCGCCCGCGCACAAGGAGCGCATAGTGCGGGTGCTCCGCGCCAACGGCCACGTGGTGGGCTTCATGGGCGACGGCATAAACGACGCGCCCGCGCTCAAGGGCTCCGATGTGGGCATCTCGGTGAATTCCGCCGCGGACATAGCCAAGGAATCGTCCTCCATAATACTGATGGAAAGGAGCCTGCTCGTGCTCAACGACGGGGTCATAGAAGGCAGGAAGGTTTTCGGGAACATAGACAAGTACATCAGGATGGCGGCGAGCTCGAATTTCGGGAACATGTTCAGCGTGCTCGGCGCCAGCATATTCATCCCCTTCCTGCCCATGCTGCCCCTGCAGGTGCTGACAAACAATTTGCTTTACGATTTCTCGCAGGCCACGATTCCCACGGACAACGTGGACAAGGAATGGCTGGAGAAGCCCAGGAAATGGACCATAGAGAGCATACGGACATTCGTCATTTTCATAGGGCCGATAAGCTCGCTCTTTGATTTTACGACGTTCGCGATACTGATTTTCCTTTTCGGGGGATGGACCAACCAGGAGCTTTTCCACACCGGCTGGTTCGTGGAGTCGCTGATGACGCAGACGCTGATAATCCACATAATAA
>JAKANX010000037.1 GCA_021823425.1 Microcaldota archaeon | reverse complement strand
TCGTCGCTCAGGTCTATGAGCTTTATTCCCGGTGCGAGCTCTTTCTTGAGCTTGCCCGCCGCGCCTGCGGGGGTTGCGGTGAATACGACGTCGCTTTTTCCAAGGAGGAGGCGGGGGATTCGTATCCCTTCGGCCTCCACGTGGAACTTGGAGACCGGGGACTTGGATTTGCTTCTCCCCCCTATTGTTTGAAGGCTGCTGATTTTCGGGTGCTTGGAAAGCAGGCGCACGAGCTCGCGGCCCGCGTTGCCGTTGCTGCCTACCACTAGTGCTGATACCATGGATGGATAAGGGCGGACAAGGTAAATAAAAGTTACATTGCGCCTGAAACAAATCAGCGGCTTTTTGTTGCCTGCACGCACGCCTCGGCAAGGGTGTCGGCGAGGTCGGAAGCGCAGAAATTGAACCCGTATTTCTTCATTAGGATGTTTCCCGCGAGCCCGTTCGCGTGCGCGGCTGCGCAAGCTGCCTCGAAATTCCCGTTCGTGCACGCGAGCGCTGCTGTGAGCCCGGCGAGCGTGTCCCCGGTTCCCCCTTTTGTCATTCCGGGATTGTGAGTGTTGTTCAAGAAAGTGCGCTTTCCATTCGTGATTACGTCGGGCACGCCCTTAAGGAGTATGGTGCATTCGTGCTTTTTCGCCATCGCTGCCGCGTTCTTCTGCGTCGCGTCCGTTCCGAAGAAGCGCTCGAATTCCAGCCTGTGGGGCGTAAGGATGAACCTCGGGCCCAGCATCTTTGGATTGATGAACTTGAATCCGTCCGCGTCCACCACGACTTTTTTCGCCCGGTCCAAGGCGCGCGTGTCGAATTCCGCATCGCCCATCCCGCTTCCGAACAGCACGCAGTCCGCGTCCTCCACTTTTCCCAATTCGTATACGGTGATGGCCTCGGGGATGTTTTTCACCGCCTGCACGAGGAACGGGTCGGTCTCGCCCGGATAGAAATACACCAAATCCACGAAGCGCCGCGCGGCGAGGATTTCAAAAACCGGGGAGCCGGAATACTTGGAGCTTCCGCCGATTATCAAAAGCTTGCCGTTCTGGCCCTTGTGCGAACGGCTTTGCGGCCTGTGCAGCGCCTTGAGGATTTTCCCTATGTTTTCCATTTTCCATCAGGGCTTGATGCCGAGCACTTCCCTCGCCTTCGCGAAGGATTCCTTGGACGGCTTTATCGCCATGTGCGTTATCTCGCTAGTGCGGCCCGCGAGGTAGACGCTCTCTAGGTCTATCCCCTTGTTCGCCAGCTTCCTCGTGATTTTTCCGAGCTCGCCGGGGCGGTTGGGCATGTCCACCACGATTATGTCGGATTCCTTGAATTTTATCCCTGGTATCTTGCTGAGGCTCTTTAGGGCGGTCTTGGAGTCGTTGGTGAGCACGCGTATCACGCCGGATTCGCCTTCGGCCTGCGCGGATATGCCGTCTATGTTCACGCCGAGCCCGCCGAGGAGCTCTGCGACGTCCGCCAGCACTCCGACGCGGTTTTCAGCCCTTATGGTTATCTCCTTCATTTTTTCACCTCAGGGTGGAAAAATGAATCCTCGCCGCGTCGGCGAATGCTTCATCAGACCACCGGAGGAACTGCGGCTGGAAGCTTTATATGGATTTGCTGCACGTTTCCTAACGTTTAAAAATTGTGAGATGGAAAGTTAATCCTCCTTCATTTGTGAGCTTCTGCCTTAACCGGGAGCAGGAGCGAGATGGATGTGGAAACATGCTGGGGTCGCCTAGCCCGGTAGGGCGGCAGGTTGCTATTGTTTTCGGTTCCCGGTTTCGGGTTCCGGAATAAGTGGAAACCTGTTGCGCGTATGCGTCCGGGAGTTCAAATCTCCCCCCTAGCGCTCCTTTCTTTTTATCTAAGGTCTCTCCGCACTAAGTGCGGACTCGTCTGCCTGAGGCGCGTATGTTTTGGACGCACAGTGCGTTTCCCAGGGAAACTAGGAGTCTAGAATGAAACTACTTTGTCACTACCTTTTACTACGTCATAAAAATCCTTCAGCGTAGACAGCGGGCAGAGCGCATCCCCCTTGCTGTTTCTCAATTTGAGGCAGGTACCGCATGCAAGTATTGTTCCTCCGGATGCAACGAATTTTTCAGCCTCTGTTTTCGCAGGGAACTTGTCCGTGCTTGCATTCTCGTATTCAACCGCTTTGCCCACAAGGAAAATCTTTACTTCATCCCCCTCTTTTTTTGAGTAATTCGCGAGCCGGAATGCATTCCATGTCGCCTCGATGTCGTTTGTCGAAATCACGATTCCAAGTTTCATATGTTCATCCCCAATAGTCATTGGTACCCTCTCATATGCCTTCGTCAGGCATGCCGCTTTCCCTTATTTTCATGGCGTTTCCCGGAATTTACGATTATCATTTATGAGTTTTTCGGCCAAAATCCCTCTCATGATGTCAAACGCCTTGATTATCTTCTTATTCATAATTTTGTAGTATATATTTTTCCCTCTCCTTTTCGGACTGACAATGCCCCTGGATCTCATGATAGATAGGTGCTGGGAAATATTGGCCTGGCTTAATTCAGTTTTTTTCACCAATTCAGTGACAGACATCTCGCCCTTCCGTAAGAGATTCAGTATCTCGATTCTAGTCGGATTCGTGAATACTTTGCACATTTCGGCATGCATTCGATACAGTTCTTTCATAAGCACGTATTAGAATAATCTAATATAAATATATGACAATTTACCGTGCAACGTGAAAAAAAATTAGGATAATATTATATATCTCTCTTTCCTAAATTCCAAACTATGCTAATCAAAGGGGCTGTCGCTTACGTGGGCGGGAAGTTCAGAAAATGCGACATCCTCATTGAGAAGGACCGGATAGCGAAGATTGCGAACAGGATCGACATCGACGGCGAGGAAGTGATAATGGCCGACGGCCTTGTCGCGCTGCCGGGACTCATCGAGATACACACGCACCTGTGGGAGCAGGGGCGCGGACCTGAAGAGACGTTCGTGGACTCGAGCAAGGCTGCGCTAGCAGGCGGCTACACTTTGATGTACGACATGCCGAACAATGCCCCGAACATCACCGACACGAAAAAGGCGTACGAGGCCAAGAAGACGCTCGCCAAAAAAGCCCTTTGCGAACTGAGGTTCCATTTCGGTGCAACTGAGCACAATTTCGAAGAAGTGAGGAAGGCGAATCCTGAAAGCATCAAGATATTCTTGGATAAAGACCTCGGGCCGCTCGCAGTAAGCCACAAGGCCGCGCTGAAGCACATGCAGATGTTCCCCAAAGAAAAGCCAGTGCTGATCCATGCGCAAGCAGGCGACACTGTGGAAAGCAGCCTTGAAGGCATCAGGAAGGCAGTGGAACTCGCGAGGATCGCGAACCGAAAGATACACTTCCTCCATACTAGCACAGTCAAAGAAGTGGAAATCGCGAAAAGCTGGGAGCTGGCCACTGTGGATACTGCGCCGCAATACCTTTTCACGAGCAGGGAAGACGCAGCAATAGTGAAGCCGGAGGACGATGAGCTCGGGCACCCTGCTCTAAGAAGCAGGAAGGAAGTAATAGGCATGTGGAAATCGCTGGATAAAATAGATGCGCTGGCAACTGACCATGCGGTCCACTATTATGATGTGGAAAAAAAGGATGCTAAGCGATTCCCGGCGATCAATACCAGCCTGTCGCTCTTCCTCTATTCCAAGACGAGAAACCTGTGGGCGCACGGCTTCCCTGGGATGGAAACCGCGCTCGCGCTCTTCCTGGACGCCTACTCGAAAGGGCGTGTTTCCCTAGAGTGGATAGCCCAGAGGTTTTCTGAGAATCCGGCCAAGATTATGGGCCTCTCTGGATACGGGAAAATCGCGGAAGGATATGTAGCTAATGTGACTTTGGTGAACCTCAAGAAGGCCTGGAAAGTCAACGGAAGCAAATTCTACACCAAGTGCAAGTGCACCCCCTTCGAAGGAATGAGGCTGAAGGGTCGGGTCGTGAAGACGATCTACAAGGGCAAGGTCGCATACCATCTTGAGTAGAGAGCCGTACGAAGACTGGAACGGGTTCTTTATCCGAAATTTCCCGCTTTCGATCTGGCAGCGAGGCGAACATATAAGATAGTGTGGGAGCGCTCCCACAGGGGGCGCACGCCCTTGCCGTTTTAGCTAAAATGGTTGGCGGATGCCCAAAAACGCCCTTTCTGCTCCGTCTAAGCAAGACAACCCCTAGCGCTCTTTTTCCCAATTTACATCCCGCAGGGTTTTTATACAAGGAAATGCGCAGTAAGCCCGGTGGTAAGAATGGACAACCGGGCACTCATAGGAGTAATAGTAGTTGTAATCTTGGCCGGTGCGGCTCTAATCGTATTCCTGCAGGCTAACAACCCTTCCGCGGTGATGGCGAAATTCTGCAGCCCGGGCGAGCCTTCGGTGAAGCTGTACCAGTGCGAGCGGGGGGTTTACGAAATCGCCTCGCTTCCGGACGTGGGAATTTCGTACGTTGACTCTATGGGAAACAAGCTGGCCCAGTGCAACGGTTTCATAAACAAGCCGAACCCTCCCGAATGCGCCACGTACGCGGCTTACGCCTGCGACCGCACTAAAAACCTGTGCATCGCACGCTAGCGCAAATCCCTTAAATCTTGCGCCGCTTAAATCTGTTGTTAAGCATGTCAAAACAGATTCACACGGTCGCGGTATTCCGGGAAATTGAAGCAGTGCGCCCCAACGGGTTCGGAAAATTCGGAATCAAGCTGGATTCCGTCGTTCCCTTCATCAGGAAGGCGCCGGAAGCCGAATTGAAGAGGATTACCGAGGGCACCCCCTATTCCGGGCTCAAGGCCAACAGGATTTCTGAGAACGCTATGGAGGCCGTTTCAGGCGGAAGGCTGGTATGGGCGGAGGTGGAGGGCGGGCGCAGGCTCGGCTACTACCACATGAACCCCGAGGGCTCGCGGGGCGGATTCGTTGAGATTACCGCGAGCGTGGACAAACGGAGCACGATTGCGGGCGGGACCGCGATACTTGGAAGGAGCAGAATTTTCGCGAGCGAAATCCAGCAGGGATGCCTAGTGAGCGACAGCTCCATAAAGGGAAGCACCGTAGAGGGCAATTCGGTCGTTCAGGAAGGCAGGCTCGCGAACGAATTCATCTATGAAGGAAGCATGGTGAGCGGGGGCCGCGAGAATTACCCTACTTCCTGAACAGCAGGAAAAGCAATATCAGGGCTCCGAGCACCCCTATTCCGGGAGCCATGGGGGAAAAGGACATTTCAATCGGAGGAGCAGAAGGCCTGTAAACCGAGCGGTCCGAAATGTTCGTGGAGCCGTCCTCGCCCGTGGAATTGGAGAATGTGAGCAGCCTGCTCGCTATCGTGAAATTGCGCGAGAAGTTGTTGCCGAACTCGTCCCCGAAGCTGAGGGTGAGGTTGTGCGTGCCTGTGCCGGAATACGAGGAGGAGAAAGAGTAAACGTAGTTGAACGCCTTTCCGGAATCGTCCACTGTGGCAGGGACGAAGCGCGTGGTGCGCGTTTGCACCACGTCTAGGTTGGTTGAATTGGTTTCAGGGCTGGAAATTATGCCCCATGCGCCCGAAGAGCCGTTCGTTATGTTGAACGAGCGCATCCGGGCGGTGCCCAAGGTCGCATTATCAAGGGTGAGGTTCGCGAAGTAGAATTCGCGGTTTGAAAAGGCCAAATCACCGAAAAGATTATTCCGGGCCCACTGCTCTGCAAGGGCCGGGGTCGCGAGGAAATGGGGAACCGCGCCGCCCTCCACATCGTAAGTGAGGTTCTGCCTGAAATCGCGGGTGAAGTTCACGTAATCCACGTAGACGTTGTAGACGCACGTGCACACGTTCTCCTGGTTGCAGTAGTAAGTCCCCACGGTGGAAACGCGCATGTATGCGAAAACGAGCGCGCCTTCCAGGCGGAAGGTGGCGTTTTGCCCTATTGCTGGCGCGAGCGCGGCTGCGGGCACGTACGCGGGGTTCGAATCCAGCGAGAATGTGTAATTCCTGACCGCGAGCAAGGTCGTGTTGGCAATGGGCGTAACGTTGTGCAGGAATTCCTGGTATGTGTTGAGGCACTCTCCTGTGTCGACGGTGCGCTCCATGTAATGCTCTGCGCCGTAAGCGTACCTCCAGAGCAGGGAAGCGTCCTGCTCGCCTGAAATCCTCCTGTCCACGGAAGGGTAGGCGGTTAGAAGCTCCATTTCCGCGCAGGAAATGGGATTGTCATAGGTCGGCGTGCGCGTCGCATTGTCGTCCAGGCACGTTGAATTGAGCAGGAACGGCGCGAGCGCGTCGTTGTGCTCGCTCACGTTGGAAAAAGGGGGCTGCACATACGCAAACGAGCATGCTGCAAGCAGAATCAGGAGTGCAATTGCCCTCATATGAGCTCATCCAGCTCGTCTATGGTCGCAAGGCGCACGAGGCCGTTGCGCACCTTGAGCTCCATTTTCGCCCTTTTGCGGTCCTCTAGGGCCTGCAGGTACGCCCGGCGCTCCTCCCTTCCCTCGAAGACGATTATGGATTCCTTTTCGCTGTCCACCGGAGCGGTGAGCAGGAGCTTTTCCCCGCAGTCGAAGCCGTGCTCGCCCTCCTCGAAATCCACTCCGTTCGCGACGAGCTTGTCCCTTATTATGCGCTTGAGGGCGCGCTCCTCGGGCCCGCCCCAGCGCGATAGGCCGTACAGGCCGAGGTGGCTGGAAACGAGCCCCTTTTCCTCCATCTTCTTCATGAGCGCCTCAACGTTGCCCTCGTTCACCTCCATCCCTCCTGCGAGCTTCTTGAGGCCAAGGGCGACCTCTTTTGCGTAGAGCGGGACGGATTTCCAGCCGAAGCGACTTTCAACGTCGTCTATGGAGCCGAGCACCTCCTTTGCCGAAAGGCGCACCTCGGTGTTCTTGCCCGGCGCGCTCTCGGGGACGTGTATCCTGTACACCGGGCGCCTGTTCAGCCGCATCGCTATGTAAAACAGGGCAATCAGCGCGAGGCCGGGGATGAGGTATTTCGCGTAGAAAATGAGTATGTTCTCCTGGCTGTTGCTGTAATGCACCTGCTCCTGCTGGCCCATGAGCGAGACTAAGAATATGTTCTCCCCCTGCCTCAGGTTCGCGCTAACGACGAGCTTGCCGTTGCGCACGGTCGCATTTACTGAATTGATGGAGTGGTTTAATCCGACGCTCGCGTCTTCGCCATCAACGGGCTGCCCGTCCAAAAGGACGTTGAACTCGTAGGAGTTCCCGTAGGCGGAAGAGAGCGAGACGTTGAGGTCCTTCACGTGCAGGCGCTGCGCGCCGATTGTTCCGCTGTGGTCGTAAATCCGCACCAGGTAGTCCCCGGTATCGTTGGGCGCGAGCTGGAGGAAGAACGCCTCCTCTCCGCGCACGCGGTCCAGGTCGCCCTGCTGGAGGATTGCGCCGCCCTTCTCCAGCGAATATGAAACCGTGCCGTTTGAATAGTTGAGCCCGATGGTGAGCTGGGACCTCTGCCCCGGGAAGATTTCGCTGTTCCCTGTTATGGAAACAGGGGAGCGGGGAAGGTATTGGGAATCGGAAAGAGGCAGCATGCGCATCCAGCTTCCGTTGCGCAGCGGAATGAAGACGGTCATTTTCCCCGAGCCCGAGTATGGGAAGGGCTGGCTTTCCTCCTCTGCCCACGAGTTCCCCGCTATCGAGTCCAGCAGGGTGTAATTGCGCTCGGAATAGAATTCGTCCAGCGTCTTTTCAATTATTATGAGGTTGCCGGAGGTTGCGTTGGAAAGGTTAGCGCTCCAGTCCTCCTGAACTAGGTTGCCCGAATAAACGAGGTCGCGCTTCCCTATATAGATTACCCGATTCGAGGCGGTGAGGTTGTCCAGCCTTTCCAGAATTTCGGAGGGCATGGCTCCCGAGGGGATTATGATTATGGAATTGTTCGGGCTTGCGAGCGAATCCACTTCGCTGATGGAAAATCCCTTCTTCTCAAGCGCGCGGAGCGCGTCCATGAAATAGGAATAGCGCTCGGTGTTCAGGTAATCCTGCTTCAATACGACGATTTGGGTCTTGGGCGGCTCGGAAAGCGAAATGAGCGTGACGCTGCCAGAGCCGTTGTACGCGAACGTCGCGTACCCGTAATCCCCGGCCCTTCCGAATTCCAGGAGGCGGGAAGTCCCGTTCACGGCCTGGGGGGCGGCGGGCGCCTGCTCCGGGATTAGCGCGACCACTATGAGGACGAGCAAACCTATTGCGAGTAGCGCGAGCGCGCCTTGTTTCAAATCCATCCGGCTACCTTTTCCTCTGTTTCAGAGCTTGACCTTGGCCTGCTTGAGCCACGAAAGGTCGTTCTTGTAGAAAGTGCGAATGTCGGAAAGCCCCATGAGCATCATGAGCGGCCGCTCCAGGCTCAGGCCCCATGCGAGAACTGGATACGCGTTTGCGAGCGGGTAGGAAACTTCGGGGCGCATTATTCCCGCGCCTCCTAGCTCTATCCACTGCTTGCGCTCCTCGAAATACACCTCTATCTCCAGGCTGGGCTCGGTGTAAGGGAAGTAGCTAGGCCTGAACCTTATCTTCTTGAACCCGAGCTTCGCGTAGAATTCGCGGAGCATCCCCAGCAGGTCGCGGAACGTGGCTCCTTCCCATGCGAGTATCCCCTCTACCTGGTGGAATTCGGCGAGGTGCTTGAAATCGGTCGCCTCGTTCCTGAACACTCGCCCTACTGCGAAATATTTCTTCGGCGTGTTCTTCATGTTGGCGAGCGTGCGCGCGCTGAGCGCCGTGGTGTGCGTGCGCAAGACCCGCTTCTGGGCGTCAGCCTCCTTCCAAGAGTAGCCCCAGCCCTTCTCATGCGCGTCCTTCACTTTTTCCACTAATTTCTTGTCCGGGAGCGGCTCCTCGCCCTCCAAATAGAATGTGTCCGCAAGCTCGCGGGCGGGGTGGTCCTGCGGCTGGAAGAGCGCGTCGAAGTTCCAGAACGAGCTTTCCACGTAGCCGCCTTCCATTTCCTCAAACCCCATTTCCGCGAATATGCGGCGCATGCGCTCCATCGCATGGGTGATAGGGTGGATTTTTCCCATCTGCGCGTTTTTAGCAGGGACCGTTACGTCGTATTCCTTGAAAGATTTTCCTTTCCATGCGCCCGTGCGCAGCATCTCGGAGGTGAGCTGCGTTATGCCCTCCTCGGTT
>JAKANX010000036.1 GCA_021823425.1 Microcaldota archaeon | reverse complement strand
CTCGGAATACGCGAGCATACTGGTGGCGAACAGCGGCGTGTGGAAGAGCTCGCTCTCCATAAAATCGGGGAAGGTTGAGGGGGGCGAGGCGAAATTCGGCGAGATGCTGTGCAGGGCGCGCAACTCGCTCAACGCGGTAGAGAGGATGAACCTGCACGTGAAGAACGCGATGAAGCAGGCCGAGAACAGGGCGCTCGTTGACGACATCGCGATGCTCTATTTCAGCCTCTAGCGCAAAACAAGAAAAAAGGTTACGAATTGGTGTTGAAGGCGAACTCCTTGCTCGGCTCGCTCGGAAGCCCGTGCTTGAACCTGTAGCCGTCTAGGACCGCCATCGCCTTCTGGAACTTCTGCTCCTTGCCGCTGAATTCGGACTCGTCCAGGTATTCCAGGTAGAGGCCGAAGTCCGCGAGGTTTTTCGAGCCGTCCACGAGCATGTTCCTTATAATCCCGACCGCGATTCCCTTGCCCCTCTCGTCGCTGCCCCACACGCTGAGCGCGAGCGCCATCTCATTTATGAAGTGGTCCTTGTCCTCCATGCTCATGGACTTCCATATCACCACGAGCTTTTTCTTGGTGTCCAAATCAAAATCATCGAAAATGGTCATGGCAATCACACGTAGGGCTCCAGCTTTATCTTGAGCTTCTTGGCCTCGGCCTCTATGCCTGCTATGAAAACGGGAATGACGACCTTCTCGCGCACCTTTATCGCGCTCTCCTCCACCGCCTTCTGCTCATCGGGGGCGAGCTTCTGCGCGCGCTGCTGCGCCTTGCGCGCGTTCACGTAGTCCTCGGGCTTCTGCTTCTGGGACGCCACCGAATACTTCCGCTTCATTTCGGAAATCTCCTTCTCCAGCTCGTCCTCCTTTTTCTCCTTCTTCAAGCCACTTGCGCGCCCTGCCATAATGTCACATACGTTCCCGGAATATTTAATCCTTGCCTATTGCTTTGCCGGCTGGTTGAGCGGCATCCACGTGTAATTTATGTAGCGGTAGAGCTTCTTGGAGACCGAGTCGTAGACGAGGCTGGTCTTCGCCGCAACCGCGAGCGGGCGGTCTATCTCTATGCTGATTATGTTGCGCGTCCACTCGAACTTCATCGTGAACGGGTTGCGCTCCAGGATGAAGACGGCCTGCCTCTTCCTCTTCAAGTCCTCGCACCACGCGATTATTTCCGCGATGTCTTCCTGCCTCGGTTCCATGCAATCACTTGCCCACTATCGTGACTATGTCCCCATCCGCAAGCACATGATTTAAACCCACCCTCTGCGCGGGGTGCTTCACGCTCCTTCCCCAGACTAATGAGTATTTGAAATTCTTGGCGAGGTCGCGGTGGAGCTGGTTGCACACCCCTTCCACGGTTATGCCGTGCTTGACAATTAGCGGCTCCTCCAAGTCCGCCTCCTCGTGCCTGCGCTTGGTGTAGATGCGTATGAAGTGCAGGGTGCTGTGCAATGCGTCTATTACCCCTTCTAGGTTCTTCCCCTTTTCCGCGGAGACCGGAATGTAGGGGTGGTGGAACCTCTTCTTGAGCGCCTTCTCGTCCGCCAAGTCTATCTTGTTCATCACTATGACCGCGGGAAGGTACATCCTGTTGCCCTCCAGAACGTCTATGAACTGGTCCACGTCCACGTCGTCCCTTATCACGACGTCGCCGCTGTGTATCCCGTATTCGTGCAAAATGCTATGGACGGTGCGCAGGTCTATTTTCGTGAGCTTCACGGTGTGGTTCACGACGAGGCCGCCGCTTATCGTCCTCTTGATTACCACGTCGGGGGGGCGCTGGTTGAGCCGGATTCCCATGCCTCCGAGCTCCCTGACTAGTATTTCATAGTGCTCCGGGTGCTGCGCGTCCAGCATAATCATGACGAGGTCCGAGCTGCGCGCCACCGCAATCACTTCGCGGCCCCTTCCGCGGCCGTCCTTTGCGCCCTCTATTATTCCCGGAAGGTCCAGGATTTGTATTTTCGCCCCCTTGTAATAGAGCATTCCGGGGATGCACGTGAGCGTGGTGAACGCGTACGCCGCGGTCTTGCTCTCCGCGTTGGTTATTTTCCCGAGAAGGGTGGATTTTCCCACGCTCGGAAAGCCGATTATCGCCACGGTTGCGTCGCCGCTTTTTTTCACGTCGAACGTGGGGCCTCCCGCGCCGCCCTTCTTGGACGAGCCGATTAATTCGCGCCTGAGCTTCGCTATCTTCGCCTTGAGAAGGCCGATGTGGTACTCAGTGGCCTTGTTTTTTTGCGTCTTTTTTATCTCTTCCTCAAAATCGCGGATTTTCTCGGAAATTCCCATTGCATACATAACTCCGGCTGCGAATTAAAAGATTGCTGCGCCTTTTGCGGCACCGGAATGCATGGGCGAGGGCAGTTTTAAAAGCAATTCAGGAGAGATGGAAGCATGGAGGCGTCAGAGGCGAAAAGGCAGATTTCCGCGCTGGTTGAAAAGTACCGCGATTACGGGAGCAACGGCAAACTGGAGGCCCTGAGCGAAGCAGACACCCGCACCATATTCATAGACCCGCTTTTCGAATGCCTGGGCTGGAAAATGAAGGACATAGAGGAGGTCTCCAGGGAAGACCGGGTGTCCAACGGGTACGTGGATTACGCTTTCCGCATTTCAGGAGTAGTGCGGTTTTTCCTGGAAGCCAAAGCCGCCAGGGAAGACCTTGGCGAAAAAGAGGCGTGGCAGGCGATAAATTACGCTTATTTCAAATCCGTTCCCTGGGCGGTCCTGACCAATTTCAGGAAACTCGTGATTTACAGTTCCGAATGGAAAACGCGCAAGAGCGAGGACAGCAGGTTCCTTGAATTCGATATTGGCGAGTACGTGGCGCGTTTTGACGAGCTGCGGCTGCTAGGAAGCGAAAGCATCGCCAAGGGCGAAATAGACGCATTCGCGGAAAAGGTCGGGAGGAAGGCCAAGCGCGAGCCGGTGAGCAGGGCGCTCGTGGAGGACCTGACCAGGTGGCGCAGGATGCTCGGGAAGAACATACTGAAATTTGACCCGAGGAAAAAGTTCACAAAAGGGCTGCTGGACGAGGCGGTGCAGCGCTTCCTTGACCGACTCATATTCATAAGGACGTGCGAGGACAGGAAATTCGAGAACGAGCGGCTGCGGGCCGCGGTGCGGGAATACAAGAAAAGCAACAGGAAGCTCGGAGGGCACGTGAACGAAATTTTCCTGGAATTCCGAGACAATTACGACAGCGACATATTCTTCCCGCACATGGCAGGGGACCTCACCTTGGACAACGAGGTGCTCGAGCAGGTGCTCACGGAGATGTACGAGAGCCCGGACGGGGTTCCCTACAATTTCGCCCACATTGACGCGGACATACTCGGAAACGTCTACGAGCAGTACCTCGCGATGATGGCGCGGGAAGGCGGGGGCCTGCAGGAAAAGGAGATGAAGCGCAAGGAGATGGGCATCTATTACACGCCGACCCACATCGTGGATTATATTGTAAAGAACACGCTCGGGGAGCTCATAGCAAAAGCGAGGAGCGCTGAGGATTTGGAGAGGATAAAAATCCTGGACCCCGCGTGCGGCTCCGGCTCTTTCCTCATAAGGGCTTACGAGGAGCTTTACAGGGCTTACGTTCGGAAAAACAACGGGGACAACGAAATGCTCGAGGGGAATATGAGCAGGAACGCCAACTCCATCCTGACCAGGAACATTTACGGGGTGGATTTGGACCTCAAGGCGGTGGAAATCGCGGAACTCAACTTGCTTCTCAAGGCGGCGGTGAGGCAGGGCCTGCTTCCGCCGCTTTCGGACAACATAAAGAACGGGAATTCGCTCATTTCAGGGAAAGAGGAGGAGCTGAAGGAGCATTTCGGGAGCGACTGGGAAAGGAAGAAGCCGTTCAACTGGGAAATTGAGTTCAAGGAAGTGATGGACAACGGCGGGTTTGACGTGGTCATGGGAAATCCTCCCTATCTTAATGTGAAGAGGGGCTTTTTCCAGGATGAACAGGAGTTTTTGGAAGCAAAGTACGAAACTGCCAGGGGGCAATATGATTTATACCGCTTGTTTATCGAACGGGGATTGCAATTGCTCAAAGATGGGGGGTATCTGGGCTTTATAATACCGAGAAGGAGTTTTACGAATGAAAATGAGGTCTATCTCCGAAGATATCTTCTGGAACGCTCAAATGTAAAAATAATAGTGGACGTGGGCGCGGTATTTGACGAGGCCAGTGTGGAAGCCGGCATCCTGATAGTCCAGAAAGGCAAACCGCAACCGTCCAACAAGATTATGCGGCAGAGGATTGACCTTGTAACCAAAAAAATAGAAACGCTCGATTCGCTGCCGCAAAATGCGGGCCAGCAAGACAAAAACATCACGTTCAACGTGCAGACATCGGGCAAATTCGAGAGAATAATTCATAAAATCAGGGGCAATATGCTGGGGGAAGCGGCTGGCATAACGCGGGGGGTTGAAGCAGGCAAAAGTTCGGAGTTCGTATCTGAAAAACCTACCGAATGGCCCCTGATATTTGGCGAGGACGTTTACCGTTACCGGATTAGAAAGCCGGACAAATGGATCAGATTTTCAAAAAAAGAACCTGCCGTTTTCAAACCGGAAACGCTTTATCGGCAGCCCAAAAAGATACTGATTCGGCGGGTAGCGGATGAGATAATATCGGCTATTGACGCAGGCCAGAACGTGACGCTTAACACGCTATACTGCCTGGAATTGAAAATGAAGATTTCACCGGAATATTTGTGCGGGCTGTTGAATTCCAAATTGATTAACTTCTGGTTCAAGAACAAGTTTGTGCTGACTGAAAAAATGTTCCCTTATGTCCGGATTTCCCAGTTGGAGCAAATCCCAATAGTTGTCGCTTCCCATTCTGATCAAGAAAACGTGGCAAAACTCGTGGACAGGATGCTCAACCTGAACAAGAAACTGTTCGAGTTCGGAGAAACGCAGACGAGCGAACGAGCGAGAACCGAGGAAGAGATAAAACGCACCGACGCGGAAATAGACGATTTGGTGTACAAAATCTACGGAATAACTGATGATGAAAGGAAGACGATAGAGGAAAGCACGAAGCGAGAATGATTTTAATAGTTAACGAAGAAAGGCGAACCGACACGCGCGAAACCCGGAACGGAAAACGATCCGCGGGTCAGCGTAACGGTCCGGTGGTCATAATATGTGCAACGCTTACCTTGAAGGGACTCACGCGATAGTGGACTTGTCCAAGTGCCCGTACGAGTTCGGCTCCCCTGAATTCCTGAACATGCACCTCAAGGACCTCGCCACCATAGAGGGCGCGATAAGCCGGATAAGGTACGAGGAAGAATTAGTGATAGAGCTGGACGAGGAAAAGACCGCGGTGCTGACCGAGTACGCGAACGTAATCAAGCAGGTGGAGGGCATAATGCTCCGCGAGGACATCTACGGGATGAAGCAGGACGACCACCACGACCTGCGCAAGAAGGCGCTTAGGCAGTTCTACGAGTACATGTTCATGAACCCGCTCATGGCCGGAAGGACGCTGGAGGACTTCAGCGAGCCGACCCCGGAAAAGCAGGTCTACGTCAAGGGCTACCAGACCTTCAGGGCGTGGATAAACGGGATACTCAAGAGGTTCACCGAGACAAAGCTGTACGACCTCACCAAGAAGACGGGCGACATGCGCCTCGCGTTCCTCTCGCTCACCGGGCTGCGCAGCCTCTACTTCGTCAATTCCATAGTGCTGGACATTCCGCCCAACGCGGTCCCGGTCAAGGACCCGGACGCGCACTACAAGCTCAATTACGGCATGGAAGTGCAGATTTACGAGATTCCGGGCAACGACTCGTTCCTCTACGTGCAGACCAACCCGTACATCAGCAACCTCAACCCCGAGCTGCAGAAGATTCTCAAGAGGGTGCTGCTGGAGCAGGGCAAGGAGAACTTCGACAACTCTGATTACAGGGTGCTCTTCGACCTCAAGAGCAAGGAATACAGGCAGTATTTCCTTGACGAGGCCGTGCTCAACGGAATACCGATTACCCCCAAGGACGCGATTGCGATGGGCCGCGAGGCTGCGGCGTGGGTCGTCGGGCTGGGGGCGCCGCTGGAGAACATAGCGCTGGACAGGGACAACGTCACGGACGTGTACATAGACAGCGAGAACTCCCCCCTTTATCTGGAGCACCGCAAGTTCGGCATATGCCACACGCTCTTCCGGTACAACCGCGAACTGCTCGAAAACGCGTTCAAGCACATCGTGCTTTCGGAAAAGGGCGTGAGGAAGTTCGACGAGAACAACCCGATAGTGGACGTGGTGCTAAAGCGGCTCAACATGAGGTGCCACCTCCAGCGCCCGCCCGCCACGTTCGACGAACTGCAGGGCGCCTTGAGGATAATGAAGGACACGCCCTTCACTTACCCGCAGTATTTCGCGTTCAGGAGCGTAACGCCTTTCTTCGCGGGCTACGACGACGTGATGGTCACGCTCGGCGCGAGCGAGGCCGTGCTCGGGCTCAAGGGATGCGGAAAAACGGCTTTCACGGCGGCGAAGATACTTTCCATAGGGACGAAGAAGAGGATAATCCCGATTCAGGACATTGAGGAAATACCCGTGCGCGCGTTCCGCAAGCGCGGCTTCCACATCGGCGCCGCGAGGGTGCAGAGCTCGGACATAGAGAACGCGCCGGGAACGAGCAAGGAGCTGGACCTGGTGAGCATGGCGAACGCGCTCCTGAGGATGGGGGACGCCGCGATAATCATCAACGAGGTCAGGAGCCGCGTTGCTGTGCAGGGGATAATCAATTTGCTCAACACGCAGCCCGGGGTTTTCCTGCTCTACAACCTGCACGCCGAGTCGCTCAAGGACATACAGGACCGCCTCGAGCTGGTCTTCGGAATCCCGTCTGTGAGCATGCTGGCGACTGACAGGTACAGCTTCCTGTCCAAGATTAAGTTCGGAAGGAAGGGCCGCATATACAGGGTGCTCGGGTTCTCGTACGAGACCGACCAGAAGGAGAAGAGCTTCGTGGAGGTATTCGAGATGCAGAAGGGCAACGCGATAGAGAACTGCACGCTCGTGCCCAAGTTCATAAAGAACCCCGAGGCGACGAGCTGGGACCTTGGCAGGATTGACATGGGCAGGATGGAAAGGGAGATGCAGCTCGAATTCATGCCTCCCGCGCTCAAGAGGAGGGCGGAGAACAGCGGCGTGAAGCCTGAGCAGTACCTTTTGCAGTCGTTCTTCAAGGGCAAGGTCTTCAGCGACATATACAACGCCGCGAACGAGCTGGGCAACAGGCACCTGCTGGAAATTGACTTCACATTCAAGGTGAACAACGCCGCGAACAGGCTGCTCCAGGCGCTGGAGAACGAGAACGGGGAAGTGGACTTCAAGGTCGCGCAGAAGAAGTGGGACGAGGAGTTCGTGCGGCTGCTCAAGGCGGAAGCGGAGGAGGCCAAGAAGTAGCCTTCTTCTCCGGATAGAGCCTGTTCAGGGCTTCGCTGTTCCTCATCACGAGCCTGTGGACGCCGCTCCCGTATTGCGCGGCCTTCTTCCTGCGCAGGAGTGCGGACTGCGGCACGCCGATTAATTTGCCCATCTCCCTCAGGATTCCTTTTTTCAATTCGCGCTCGGCCATCCTTTCCTCTAGCGGTATTTGGAAGGCCAAGTCGGCGAGGCGGCGGTCGCAGAAGGGGAAGCGGGCCTCTATGCCGCACTTGTACGCTATCTTCCTGACCATCGCGGCGTCCCGGTCCTTGAGGGTTTCGAACTCGGCTTTGAGTATCGCGTCCAGGTCCTTTCCCTCCTCCAAATAGTTGTAGTAGCGCTCGTAGCCCACGAACAATTCCTCGGCGCCCGAGCCGAACAGCATCGCCTCGAGCCCTTTTCGTTTTGCGGCCCCGCACGCCGCGTAAATCGGAATCCCTATCTCTATTTTCAGGAGCGGGCCGGGGTAGAACGAGTGTATCTTCCCGTAGATTTCCATTATGCTTTTCTCGTCCAGCGTGATTTTTTCCAGAGGGAGCGAGAGTTCCGCTGCCACTACGCCCGCCTGTGCCATGTCCGGGCTGTCCGCGGTCCCGGCGGTGAAGAGGAAAACCTCGCAGCGTTTTTTCGCAATCGCCGCGAGCGTTGCGCTGTCCAGCCCGCCCGAGAAGGCAATCGCCACCCGGTCCTCCAGGCAGGACTCGGTGCTCTTTTCCAGCGCTTTTGCGAGTTCGGGAAGCATGAGCAGGCATCTCCTTGAAAATTTAATAACGGTGCGCAATCCGGGATATTCCGTTAGGAATATTTGTTTCACGAAAATATTAATAGTGCCCTGCCCAACAAGGAAGCAGGTGAAACTTATGGCACAATCAGCTCAAACGCTAAAGCAAGGGGGAAACGGGGACGCGGCAGTCAGCGCGCGAATACAGAATCTCCAGAGGCTCAAGGAAAAGCTGGAGAGCGGAAGGCTCAGCGGAAGCCACAGGGACGAACTGTCCGCCGCCGCGGCGCTATTGGTTTCCAAGGGCGCGCTTTCGGACCAGCAAACCGGGAGGATAACCGTGGAAAGGAAGCGCACGCTCCTTTCTGTCGAGGTGAAAAAGGACCATGCGGAGATTACCCTGGTCAAGGGGAACAACGCGCGGTTCGGCTCGACAGTCATCCTAGGAAAGGATGGCGGGCACACGGACTGGAACCCCGCCGCGGCCCTCGGCGCGTTCGTCCAATACCTTAAAAGGTCCGATATCGCCAACGGGCTCGTCGAAACGATAGGCAAAATGGCGGGCAGCGCGAACGCGGCCGAAACCCAGCTTCGCGAGCAGCCGGGAAGGGATTCGGGCGTCGAGGCCAGCCTGAAGCCGGTCAAGATTTAGTTTTTCCCAAACGGAGAGTTTGGCGACGGTTGCGAGGGATTCTTGAGTGGCTAGGGCCAGTTCGGTCAAAGCGCCGAACTTTTTCAAAGGTCCAAATCAGTGGATTTAGCGATTGTGTGCGCGTGCACGCTTTAGCGTCACGCGCACACTCGTTTTGGGATTAGAAAAAGAATGGGGTTTTCAAAAGGGGCAAGACCAAATCAGATTATATGCCCCTTTTGTACGGGCCCGGTGAGATTTGAACTCACGACCTTCACCTTTCCCTTCCCGTTTTCTTTCTTTTTCGTTAACGTTTTTCTTTCTTTGCCGAAAAACGCCTCTTTCAAAGAAAGAAAAAGATTAGGAGAGTGCCGCGCTATCCAGGCTGCGCTACGGGCCCAAACTATTCCTA
>JAKANX010000035.1 GCA_021823425.1 Microcaldota archaeon | reverse complement strand
TTACTTGCTCTATTTCCGGGTCCACGTCGCCCTTGGTGTCGTGCGCGCTCACTGCGTTGTTGTCGTTGGGGCACCAGGGAACGGGGTGCTCCCCGATTTTGAGGTACCCGAGTTCCTTGAGCTTGTAGAACTGCCATTCTATGAACCGGTTGAAGTGCGGGTCCAGCGTGTAGAACTTCCTCCTCCAGTCTATCCCGTACCCGATTTCCTTCATCCCCTGCTCTATCTCGCGGGAAAAGTGCATCACGAGCGCCGTCGGGTCGGTGAGCGTGGCGGACTTCTCCCTGCTTATGCCGTAGATTTTCTCGAAAATGTTCAGAAGGTCCTCGTCCTTTTCCCTGATTTTCTTCGCCATGCTGATTATCGGGGTGCCGGTGACGTGGAAGGCCATGGGAAAAAGCACGTTGTAGCCCCTCATCCTCCAGTAGCGCGCGTACACGTCCGCGACGGTGTATGTCCTCCCGTGGCCTATGTGCTGGGGAGAATTCGGGTACGGAAAGGCAGCGGTGATGAATTTCTTCTTTTTTCCCTCGTGGACGTCCGACTCGTACGCCCTTGCCTTCTCCCACTCCTTCTGCCATCTTGAATGCATTGTCCTTGTGTCTATTTCAGGCTGTGAATCCATGAGCGCACCTTAGGATTAGCCGGGCCCGGTTTTGCCCGGTTTTTACCTCATATCTCATTCATATTCTGTTCATATGCTTTTTTATATATTATTATGCACATAAATGCGATTGTATGCTCCCCGCCCTTTACGACCTAGCCATCGTCACCCAGATGGGCAATCCCCAGATGGCGGCGATAATAGGGCTCGCGTTCATGCTCAGCGTAGTTCTCACCGCGATAATGTACATGGTGGGCAACTTCCTCCAGTCGCAGGACCTGCTCGGCCTCGCCAAGGACAACCTCGCGAACGTGATAATGGCCGCGATAATCGTTCTGCTGTTCATCCCCCTGTTCAGCGCTTTCAGCGAGCTTGCGAACGTTATAGCGTGCGGGGGCGCTTGCGGAAACGGCGACCATATAGGAGTGGCGCTCACAAGCGTGATGATACTGCGCGCCAAGCTCATCTCGCTTTACATGAACCTCTATTTCTACGAGATAATATTCGGTTTCCTCTCCACGCTGGGATTCTCCATCCCCATTCCGGCGCTCAGCCCCATGACCATGGCGTCCATGCTCGTGAGCATCCCCGCGGTGTCGTTCGCGCCGCTTTCCGGGCTCACGCCCGTTTCAAACGCGCACACGGTCGTCGTAGAGGCGGTGGGCTCGGCGCTGCTCATGGTGCTCGCCCGGCAGGTCATCCTGGAATTCACCATGAAGTACATGTTCGTGTTCTTCATGCTCGGCGCGGGGCTGCGCGCGTTCGTCTTCACCAGGAGAACGGGCTCCAGCATACTCGCGCTCGCCGCGGTCGCGTACTTCGTGTACCCGCTCGCGGTGCTGATGACCAACTACATGATATTCACGGCGTACCAGCCGGTTAACATGGGCGTGGTGCCGACGGCGATAGGGTATTGCACGAACGCCGAGAACATAAACCAGCTCTCCGAGCGTTTCGCATCGGAAAGGAACGACATGTACAACGCCGACATACCCAAGACCGAGAGCGCGTGGTACAGGTTCTGGAACTTCTTCGTGAGCGCCGGCGAGTTCCTTGCGCAGACGCTCAAGATGCTCGTGGATTCGCTCTTCTCGTTCAACGCGCTCTCCATATTCGGGATTGCGCTCACCCCGATTGCTTTCTCCACTTTCTTCGATTTCCTCATCCTGGAGATACAGACGCAGGTGCAGTTCCTCGTGCTGGTCTTCGTGAGCTTCTTCGTTGAGATAGTGGTGACGATTACGATGTACAGGGGGATAGTGACGCTCATAGAGGGCGAGGCCGAGATTTTCGGATTAAGCAAGCTGATGTGAATGGCGTTCATACTTCCGGTCCTGCTGCCGCTGGTGCCCGTGCTCGCCTTCCTCATGATACTAATCATCATGATCACATACGTGGGCGGAAAGGCGTTCGGGATTCCGCAGCTGGAGGCGTACCTGAACGTTGAATTGCACAACCTGTTCATGGCGTTCATCATACTCGGGGCGATAATCGGTTTCTACTGGTTCTCGCTCTCCCTCACGGCATCGCTGCTGCCGCAGTGCCAGTCCATGCCCAGCTGCCAGCCCGCGGACGTGGCGCAGGGCTTCCTCAACAACGTCGTGAACAAGGGCGTGCTGCCCATGTACAAGGACCTGCTCGCAATCGAGGCCGGCACCGCGATGAGCAACTCGTACATGATAAGGGTGGGCCCGGGCGTCTGGTCGTTCGTGTACAAGGTCGAGCCGGGGGCCGACGCGATACTTTCAATGGCGAGGATGCTGAGCTTCGGGCTGCTCGTGATTTACGGAAGCCTGAGCATGCAGTACATAATGCTGAGCTTCGTGGAGTTCGGCGCCCCCATCGCGATTTCAATAGGGCTCATATTGTTCATTTTCCCGCCCACGCGGGACTCGGGCGCGTTCCTAATCGCGTTCGCATTCGCGTTCCAGACCGTTTTCCCGTTCCTGTACGCGCTCGACGAGGCGGCGCTCAACGACATGTGGAGCGCGCACGGATGGGGCCCCACCTACGACGCGTACGTGCCCGAGCTGTTCGGCCTCCGGGTGCGCGGCGTCTCCACGGTGCTCGCGTACCTCGTGCCTTTCGCGAGCCTCGCGAACTTCGAGCTCCTCGTGCCGTTCATCAACGCGATGGCGCACCTCGCGCTCATCGCGCTCTTTTTGCCGGCGCTCACCATGATGATAACGATAGCGTTCATAAACGCGACCACCAAGTACATAATGGGAAAAACATGAGGAAGCTTCTTGCAATCCTTCTGATGGCCGTTGCGGCTTCCTTTGCGGCAGCGGAGTTCAGCAACCCGCTGGGCACGGGGCTGTTCAACGAGCTCGGCGGGGTAGTTGCCGCGGTGCTAATGCTCGGCGTGGTGATGGTCGCGCTCGTGTACATGGTGGGCAGCTTCCTGATGAACGACAAGGTCAAGGGCTGGGCAAAGGCAGAGGCGGTGGAGCTTTTCTATTCAGGAGTTATTCTTGCGCTCATAGTCTCGCTGGTCGCGATGGGCGACAGCGTCGCCTCGTCCTTCGCGTACGAGTTTGACGGCTACAGCGCGAACATGGTGTGCAACGGGGACATACCCGCGTTCAACACGTTCATAATAACGCACCCGGACGGCTCCACCGAGCCGGTGGACCCCGGATACGCGATGCTGCCCTGCCACATCCGGATTGCAAAGAACTTCCTCGCGTCCATATTCTACGAGACAGCGGGCTTCGTAAAGGCGGTGGGGGTGACGCACTCGTGGTACACTTTCCTATCCTCGTTCTCGTTCGACTTCACGCCCGTGGGCACGACAACGTTCTTCTCCGGGGCGATGTTCAACCACAGCATTTTCGGGTTCCTCAACGCGAAGAACAACGCGCTCTCGTTCCTTTTCGACAACGGGATAAAGGTGCTCACGCTCGTGCGCTTCCAGGAGGTGCTCATGAACTTCATAGGCACCGCGCTCTTCCCCGTGCTGCTTTCCGTGGGGCTGGTGCTGCGCACGTTCACGCTCACGCGGAAGCTCGGCGGGCTGCTCATGGCCATTGCGCTCTGCATTTATTTCATATACCCCTCGTTCTACATGATGGGCGACGCGGTCTACAATTCGGTGAAGCTGGCGCAGAACTACCCTCCCGGGACGCAGGAAAAGGACAAGACCGCGCTCGCGGCCATATTCCTGGACTTCAGCGCGATGCCCCCGAAGCTGAACAACCAGGTGAGCTGGGCCGACGAACAGGCGAATATCGGCGTGAACACGGATGCGACGAAGGTGAGCCGGGATTTCATGGCTCAGCTCGGCCTGCTCACCGCGACCGACACGTGCGACAAGACGCTGGACCAGCTGAACAGCCCGCCGGCAAACGGATTCCTGGACAAGTTCAAGAGCGAGAACACGCTGCTCGGCACTTGGCTTGCAGAGGCGTTCAACAAGGGCACTCCGTCCATACCGGTGCTGGGAAGCGTGTATGGGACGGGGAGCTTCGGCTCCATACTGGTAGGGATAGACGTTCTTGCCAAGGCGGTGTTCTTCTCGGCGTTCTTCTCGTTCCTTTCCATTTTCGCGACGATTGCGGGGATAAAGACGCTCTCGCCCATGCTGGGCGGGGACACGGAAATAGCGGGGCTCACGCACCTTATCTGATGATGGAATGGATGTGAAAATGATTGCGCTGGCGATGGTTTTCCTCGTGCTCACCGTGAGTGCCGCGTGGCCGGACGACCCGCTCTACCAGGAGGGCTACAACAACCAGGGAAACATGGACACCGCCGCTTCCAAGGCGGTGCAGGACCTCCGGAACAACCCGCAGCTCGCGTTCGGGGAGTGCTCCGCAGCGGGCTCGTCGGTGGAAGTCGCGAAGGCGGTGTTCGCCAACTCGCTCTTCGCGCTCGTGATTATGGCGATGGCCATTGCGCTCATGTACATGGCCGGGAACTTCTTCCAGATTCCGAACGTCGCGGCTATGGCGAAGCAGGAACTGAACGAGATAATGATTAGCGGGCTAATCGCCATGCTGTTCATAGGCACAATCGGCTTCTCGTCGCTGCTTCCGCAATACCTCTTCGGCGTGGACCTGTTCCACGAGGCCACGAACTACGGGTACACGATGCTTTACAAAATCAGCTCCGTCTCCTCTGTCCTGATAAGCGCGAACATAGCGCTGAACTCCATATACACGATTTACGTGCCGTTCGGGGCAATCAGGAAGGCGATGACCATGCAGCTCGGGCCCGCGCTCCGCCCGCTAATTGACGGGGTGTCGTTCAGCCTGCAGTTCCTCATTACCACCTACGGGGAGTGGGCCGTTTTTATTTTCCTGTTCTGCTTCATAGAGAAGTGGTTTTTGCCGTTCTTCTTCCCAGTGGGGCTGTTCCTGCGCTCGTTCCCCCAGACAAGGGGAGGGGGCAACACGCTGATTGCGCTCTCGCTCGCCCTTTCCACCGTGTATCCGCTGATGTTCTACCTTGACTCGCTCATATTCGCGGACCAGTTCCCGGCGAGCACATCTATCTCGCTCACCTATTTCGGGAACGCGGTCAAGGCGATATTCGCCCAGCTCAGCCTCGGGGGAGTGGGCTCTATATTCGGGGTGCTCAGCGTCGCGTACATTTCGCCGGTGATGGTCGCGGCGATTATGCTTGCGGGGTACATGTTCGCGGACGTGGCCACCGAGGTCCTGCATCTGGTGGTGATGTTCAGCATACTTCTTCCGGTAATGAACATATTCATTACCCTCACTTTGGCGAGGGAGATTTCAAGGATGCTCGGAACCGAGATAAACCTGAGCGCGTTCGCAAAGCTCATATGATGGTATAAATGGAAACGCGAAACAGAAAAAACGCGGGAAACATGCGGGTGGTTGCCTAGATGGGATTCTACCTTCCGGAATACGTCCCGCTCATGGACAGCGTGTGCAGCGCGGGCTTCGGCCAGGGCTTTTTCGGCTACAACGACTGGATAGGCACCTCGCTCATCGCGCTCACGTTCTCGCTCATGGTAATCGTTTTCATGTACATGATTGCGGCCTTCTTCCAGAAGCCCGATGCGACTGCTAACGCCAAGCTCGAGCTTTACGAGCTCGCCGTGACGGCGGCGATATTCGTTGTCGTGTTCCTGCTGCTCAACGGGATGTGCAGCGTGAAGACGGGGTGGATTTTCCCGGGCGCCGGGGCGACCTCTATTGTGGGAACGACCACGAGCTGGGCTGACAAGTCCATATACTATTCGGCGAGCAACTACCTCATGGAATTCGCCGACGACACGCTGGGCTGGATGAGCGCGCAATACGGGCTGTACATGTTCATAGACTTCGTGACTAGCATGGAACTCTCGTCCACGCCAATGGGAATAGGAGCGACCATGCGGCCGACCTCCGGGCTCGGGGCTGTGGTCAAGCCGGTGCTGAACAACGCCTTCACCGCCGAGGCCGTCGCGGTGGTGACGACGCAGGCGCAGGTGTACGTGATGGACTTCGGGACGTACGCGCTGCTCAAGTATCTGCTGCCCATAGGGCTGGTGCTGCGCAGCTGGATACTGACGAGGCGCATAGGCGGAACGCTCATAGCGCTGACGATGACGTTCCTTTTCATATACCCCCTCATAATAATACCGACCTACGCGATTGTAAATGATTCGCTCATGAGCAGCATAGGCTACGTGAAGGGCGCGGCTGCTGCGAACGTGTTCAACGCCATGACGGTGTTCAAGCTCTTTTTGGAGCTCACGTTCAAGTGGATCTGGGGCCCGGACTTCCTTTTGGGCTACGCGCTGCTCGCGATGCCCGTTATAGCGAAGGTGTTCATAGGCGGCGTGTTCATGCCGCTTTTCACGACGCTCATTGCCGTGACCACGGTGAGGTACCTTTCGCGGGCGCTCGGCGAGGAGATAGACATAACAAACCTTACGAGAATGATATGATGATGGGGCATTTCGTGCGGAACCCGGAACGCGAAACTGAACACACCCAGGTGGTCGGCTAAATGGCATGGGAGGCATACGCGCTTACGGCGGCGTTCATTTCGGTCCTGATAGCCGCGCTCCTGCTCATGCTCTCGCGCATATTTGACTTCAAGGCGCTCGAGCAGTCCGCGAAGTCCGAGCTGGTGTTCGCCGCAAGCTCCGTAATAGTGGCGCTGGTGCTAATCGGGCTCGTGAATTTCGGGGCCGAGGCGGGCAAGAATATAGCGGCAGAGATGTACATCTACACATACCAGCACGCGGCGGCGGGCTCGCCAGATTACCTCTATTACACGGACGAGAACGGGGTGAAGCAGCAGCTCACCCCCGCGATGTTCAGCGACCCGCGATACACCCTTTCAGAAATAGTCATACTTTACATGAAATCCACGATGTACTGCGCCGAGTCCGTGGGCAGCAAGGCTTTCAAGATAAGCATGGTCGCGCACGAGATTTCGTCCATATCGCAGGACGTGTTCATGGCCTATCCGATGAGCGCGTGGTCGTGGGGCGGGATAGCGCAGGCGATGGACAACCTGCTCAACACGATATACTTCTTGGAGCTGGTGTTCCATCTGGAGGTCTACGTGCTCAGGTTCATGGACGTGTTCTCTGTCGCATACCTGATTCCAATAGGCATAGTGATGAGGGCGTTCCCGCCCACCCGGGGCGCGGGAGCGTACGTGATTGCGTTCGGCGTAGGGCTATATCTCGTATTCCCCATGGCCTACCTTGCGGCCGTGTTTTCCTCGCCCTACCCGAATCTGTGCGCGACCCCGCAGATTCCGGACCCCGCGAGCGGCGAGAACTCCAAGGCTGGGATAGTGGGCGAGCTCATAATGTGGTACCGCGCGTTTGAGGGGAACATACTGGACATGATGTCCAAGCTCTCGGACCTTTCCAACGCGCTTCTCATGAACCTGTGCTTCTTCCCGTTCCTCGCGTTCGCGATAACGATAACTGTGATGCAGTTCACGAGCGGGCTCTTCGGCGCGAACATAAACGAAATAGGGAGGGGCCTCATCAAGCTCATCTGACCGGATGGGAAAGGGCGGAGCCCTGCCCAGGAAACGTTTTATAAGCTCAACTGCCTATTTCCCGCTATGCGCAAATTCGTCATAGACACGAGCCTTTTCGTGAATCCGCAGGCGGGGAGGGACTTCGGGGCGGACCCGAAGAAGGCGGTTTCAGGGTTCATGAAGGCCGTTGCAAGACGGAAGGATATCGAGTTCTATATGCCGGATTCCATTTTCCACGAGCTGGGCAATTTCGTCGGGGACAAGACCGCCGAGCTCGAAACAGTGGTGAAGAGGCGCTCGCCGAACGTTTACGCGATTTACCTTCCCGCTGCGGTGTTCTACGACTTCGTGGAGGAGGTGCGCGAGAGGATAAACAAGGGCCTGCGCATCGCCGAGGAGTTCGCGAGGGACAACAAGCCCGAGAACGGCGAGAAGCTCAGGAAATTGAGGGAAAAGTACAAGGAGGCGCTGCGCACCGGGATAGTGGACAGCAAGGAGGACTTCGAGCTCGTGCTGCTTGCAAAGGAGATGGAGGCGACGCTGGTGAGCGCCGACGAAGGCGTTCTGGACTTCGGCAACAAGATAGGCTGCGAAATCCTGCACGCGGGCAAGCTCAGGAAAGTGCTCGCCAAAAAGTAGTCATCTTTTCTTAGGAGCTCCGGGATTGCTCCTTGGGGCCGCGGGGTTGTGGCATTCTATGCAGCAGTTCTCCCACTTTCCATTTGCGGGCTTTGGGCATATTCCGGCTTTTTCGTGCGGACTGTCGTTCGCCTTTGCATTCGGGTCTCCTTGGTGGCAGGGGCGGCATTCCAGGCCTGCGAGCCTGCTGCCGATTATCGCCTTTGCGAGCCCGTCCTGAGAGGGGCCCATCGCCCGCGCTCCGGAAGGCGAGAAAAGTGTGAACGCAGCGGCTGCTGCAAGCGCGATTGCGATTCTGGGCGCGCGCCTCACGTTGTGCATGGGTTGATTTGCGCTTCCGGAGTTTAAAATACCACGGGCAACCACTTTGGGCAAAGGGCTAATCCGTTATCCCTTTTCCGTTCAGGAATTCCTTGAGCTTTTTGGTGCTCCTCGCGTACACTTTCCTGAACCTAATCCTCGTTTTTCCGGCCTCCTCCTTCTCGAAAACGGTTTCCAGTTTCACTTCCCTGCTCATGTGCGACTTGAGCTCGTCCCACACTGACTTGTCTTTCACGAGGATTTCGAATTCATCGTATATGGAGCCGTCGCGCTCGAGCATTTCAAGGCCCTTTGCCATGCCCTTGTAGAATGCAGCGCCCAGCTTCGCCCCGTACGCAGCCTGGTCCAGGCCGTGCTCCCTTATGAAGATGGAGGAGCGCAGGATGCGCTGGTTGTACTGGCCCGATGGCATGTCGAACATCGCCTTCACGGTCTGCGCCACGTCGTCAATGTCAGCGTTCGGGTTCACGTATTTCACCGCTTCGGTGCGGTCCTCGGATTTGAATACGATTCCTTCCTTGTTGGACTTGTTCACGTTCAGGGCGAGCGCGTTGAGCTTTTTTTGGTCCTTTTTCACGTGGAATTTGCCGAACGAGGGCGCGAAGGATAGGCCGTGCCTCCTGAGCAGCTCGTACCTTGCCTCCGGGGGCAGGTATTCGCCCTCTTCCAAATCGTATATGTCGAAAACGTAATATTTCACATCAAAATCGGAGGAGGGGCGCGTGTAGGGCGTGTTGCCAATCATCTCGCCGCACAGCATCACGTTCGAGCGGAAAATAGCCCTTGGCACGAGCTCGCGCAGTTTCTCGGTGGAGAACGCGTCCACTATCCCTCAGATCGGAA
>JAKANX010000034.1 GCA_021823425.1 Microcaldota archaeon | reverse complement strand
AGTCGGCTATCCCGCCCTTGGTGTTTTTTTGCGCATCGAATTGTTTCACCAGATTATTGTATTGCGAATATTCGCTGCGCTGGCCCGCATATCCTTTATACGCGGCGCGCTTGGCGTTCGCCTCCTTGAATGCGTCGGCTATGTCCTGCGCGCCTGTAATCCTCATTATGAACCCTCCAAGGAAGCCGCCTGCCGCGCTCCCACCGTGCTCCTTGGAGCGCTGGCCGTCCGATATGGCGCCGCCAATTACGCCTCCAACCCCGAAAGCTGCTCCAACAATCCCTCCGCCTGCGCTCGCTCCGCCCATTGTCTGCATGTCACGGCTGCTTACACCGTGCTGTTGCTGGATTTCCCCCGCGGTTTTGCCAGATGCCATGCCCTGAAGGGAATTGGTAACGCCGCTGGTGTCGCCCTTGACCAAAGCCTTCCCGAGCCCCCCAATCAGGCCAACGGTATTTACGAGCGGCGCGGTCAGGGCCCTTGACTCGGACTGCACAGTATTCTGCAAAATGGCCGAGCCGAGGCTCATCGTTTTACCTTTCTGCGCGGCCTGGTTCTGGGTGGACTTCCCCCCGCCTATCCTGGAAGCGGCCTGAGTCGCCACTCCCTGCACCTGCTGCGCGGAAATCTTCATTCCCCTCTGCACGCCCATGGGCGAATACTTGATGTGCTGGCCGACCTTTATTGAGGAAATGTCAAAGCCCATTATCGGGTTCTTCCCCGAATACGAAAGCGCGGCCATTAGGAGGCCGAGCAGGAGCGTCATGGGAAGGCAGAGCGCGGCCGCCAAGTCCTTGCTGTTGTCCGCGCAGATGTCCATGTTCGTGGTCGCGGGGAACGCGGTCTTGGGGTTCGGGTCCAGCGTCCCTACTGATTCCGGAACGGTGGGCACGTCGGTTATGCTGTTCGTCCTGCCGAGTATGTCCTTGGGGACCCCGAAGGCCTTTAGGCATTCCTTGAACCCGCACTCCTCGTAGAAGCAGCAATACATGAAAGAATACTGCTCGCATTCTGAGGCGTTGTAGTTGAAGTATGCGAGCCCGTTCGCGTCCGTTATCGTCTTGAACAGCCTCTTGTCCGTGTCGTTGTGCACATATACCAGGACAGCGCTGTCGTTCAGGCCGAAGCGCGTGAGGCTGGAGGTGTTCTCGCCCACCAGGTTTATTTCAAACCGCGAGCGGTTCTCGTCCTTTGCCGCAAAGACGTATGAGATTATCGTGTTGTCCAGGTTCTCGCACGCCTTGCATCCCGGAACCCCGAGCACCTGCACGGCTTGCGACGCGGCAGGCACAGGGGAAGAGCTGGAAAACACCCTGAGGGTGTAGTTTCCGTTTCCTAAGGTGACGTTCGCCCTGCAAACCGCGACGCCGTTCACCACCTTGGGGAACATGTAGTACTTGAGTTCGTCGCACGTTTTGAGCGGCCCGCTGGGCAGGCACGTGTTCAGGTCCGTGCGGTTCACGGAAAGGTAGAGGCTGCCGCATCCTCCTGTTGCGATGGATACCGGGAAGCTGTTGTGGTGCACTCCATTGGCTGCGTCGCAGTCCGGCTCCACGAACGCCCCGCAGCCTGCGGCGAAAGCGGCGGACGCGAGCAGGAAAAACATTAGGATTGCGGCCCTCGGAACAGGAAACACGAAACTGGGAACGGTCAGGCGCTTATTCATGCCTTGTACACCCTGTAGAACGTGCGCTCTCCGATGGGGTATTCGTTGTCCCCGGCGTACCAGGTCCATACTATGCGGTTCGCGGGGTTCCAGCCGTACGCGGCCTGGAGCGCGCCGTAGTCCACCAGCGCTTCCTGCGCGGTGTAGTTGTTCCTCGCGTAGTGGAATGCCGAATAATCAAAGTTGCCCTTTACCGTGCCGTAGACTCCGCTCGCGGGCACGTAGTCGCTGTACGAGCCTGCGAGCGAGGAATTGGTCGCCTGCACTCCGAGGACCCACACGTCCTTCTTGCAGTTGGGCGCCCCGCTCGTGACTATGCTCATGACCGCGCCGTACACCATGCTGTTCTCCGCGTTGTTGTATTCTCCCCACGGGTCGTGCGTAACCACCCGGCTTATTCCAGGATTGCAGACCTTGGACTGGAGGTCCGCAGCTATCTGGGCCTGGGTGAGGGCTGCGCGCGCGGTGCCCGTGGAGTTGGCCCAGTTCGCCATGAAGCTCGCCATGTCAACGGTTCCGCGGGCTGACGAGCTCCTGCCCCCGTATCCGAATTCGGTTATTCCGCCGGCTGCGGCGGCCTGGTAGGGGTTGTACGGGAACTCCACCACGAATTTGTTTGCGTTCGGCCACCATGGCAGCATCCAGAGCAAATCGTCGCCGGGGTGCGCCGAAACCACGAGGGTCTTGTTGTCCGTGAGGTTGTTGAAGTCCTCTAGGCCCAGGTCGCCGTTGGTAATGAACCGCATTGCGAGCAGCTTGCCCAGCGAGAACGATGCGTCGCTCGCGTCCGAGAATGTTCCTCCTGCGTCAACCGCGCTCGCGTTCACCAGGTACTTGCCGTTCGGGATTGTGTCGTTTATCTTCCAGACGTATATTCCCGCTCCCGCGGTGAGCCCGCTCGCGAGCGGGTCTCCATACTGGAGGCCGCTGCTCGCGTTTATCAGCGTGATTGTAAGGGATGCGCTCGCGTTGAGCCCTCCGTGTATCGCCCAGCGTATCTCGTGCGTGTCCCCCTGCGCCCAAATCTCGTTGCCGTTGGGCGAAGTCAATTTTATGGACGGGGCCGCGGAACCTGTGCCGCCGTCAATCCGGCAATCCAGGTTGTAGTCCTTGACCGGCATCGTGAAGCCGCAGAACTTGCCCTGGCCGTTGGCCATGCCGCAGTCCACGTTCGGGTCGCCGCTCTTGGGGAAAATCACCGGGGTGGTGACAAGGCCGTCCACGCTCATCTTGTAGTAGGTGTAATTGCTCTGGTTCTCGGTGCCGAGGAAGCAGCAGCGCTCGCCCTTGGGAAGCGCGGCTATCGCGTCGGGCCAGAGCACGACCTGCGCGGGGTCGGTTATCTGGAACGAGCGGTTGGTGCCGTTCATGAACTGCTGGTCGCATGTGATTGTCTTGGCGTACTTGGCCGAATCAACCAGGTCGGTGCAGAGAACGCACCTGTTCTCAGGGTTGTCCACGGCCACGTTCGGGCACTTCTGCTCCGTCTCGTTGATGGTCGGGTCCTCGGTGCAGTTGAGCGGCTCCACCTGGTTGTTGCCCGCGTCCACGAGGTTCATGCAGCTCCTGCTGCACTGCCCGAACTGGATTTCAAGGGCGGTGCAGGCGACGCATTCCGGGGTGCTCGGGCTGATCGCGGGCAGGCTGTTGCTGAACGAGTCCTGAGCCTCGGCCTTGATGTAATAGAGGTTCTTGCTCACCGGGTTGAGGTAGAGGTTTGTGGCCTGCTCCACCGCGCAGAACTTGCCGTCCTTTGTTGAATGCGCGGGCGTGTCCACGAGGGCGGACGGGCCGCCTGCCCAGTCCCTGTACATGAGCGCGAATATCCCGGAATTCACAAGGAGGGACTGGTTGTTGTACGCGTAGCGCATGAACGCGAGCGTCTCGTTGTAGTCCGTCCAGAGCGGGACCGCGCCGCCGCTCTTGTCGTTAATCGTGAGGCGCACCAGGCTCGGCTTCCCGCTCTTTTCAAGGAGCGCGCGGGAGCTTTCGGACATGTTGTTGAATATGGAATAGTACACTTCGGTGCTGTTCGGGGCGATGTACTGGACCGTGTTCGCGCTGAAGTCGAACACGAACGCGTCGTAGCAGGAGTATGCGGAGTCGAAGCTCGTGTCGTCTATGGAAACGAGGCTGTTGATTATGCCCGGGTGCGCGCTCACGTCCCCGATGTAGTGCGCGAAGAGGCAGCGCGGGCACTGCTTCTTGAGCTGGTCGACCCTGCCGCCCGCGTTGCAATCGGGCGTGCCTGAGGTGGCAATCACGAGCGATGCGCTGTTCCCTATCGTCCTCCTGAGGAACGGGTACTGGGCGTTCCAGTCGCACTTGACGTCCATCACGGACTTCTTGCTGAACCAGCCCGGGACGCACGTCAGGTCCGCGGACTGGCCGTATGCGTCCCCGGATTGGGGCGATATGAAGGACTCGCCGCCTGCGGGGTTGCTGCTCGCCTCTATGAAGGGGCACTTGTCGCTGTACGTGTGCGCCTCGTCGCCTTCGATCCAGCAGCCCTGGGAATGAGTGGTGCCTGCGACGGACTTGAAGAACTGCGAGTTGTCGGGAGAGTAATAGAAATACGAGCCCGTCAGCACGCTGTTCATCCCGGAGGTCACCAGGTTCTGGGTGCAGCCCGTGTCCATCTTCCCGCAATCCCCTATCTTCCTGCAGTCGTTGGCCACGGTGTACTGGCCCGAGCGCAGGTATCCTGTGGGGTCGCTGTCCGTGAACCAGACAACGGGCATCGCGCCTGCCTTGAGGTAGTGGTCCACGCGCGTGCGCATCGCCTGCACGTCCGCGACGTAGGCGCGTATGCTCGGGCCGCAGTAGTCGTCGCTTATCCCTATTATGGGGCCCCACTCGCCGTCCGTGCATCCGCCGAATATGCTGCTTATCATTGTGCCGAACTCGCTGTTGTCCTGGGACTGGGCGGTGCTCGGGCAGTTGAGCTTGTAATCCGTGACAAGCGCCTTGTAAGAGTCGTCAAGGTTTATCCCCACCATCGTGTCCAGGGTGGAGCCCTCGCACCATCCGAAGCTCTGCCCGATCTTCGGGAACGAGGGGACGGCCTGCATGGTGTTGCCGAACAGCCCGTCGTCGGGAGCGCAGTTGCCGAGGCTCTTGAACGCCCACACCCTGGTGTAAGCCTTGGTGCACATGTCGACGAGGCGGTTGCCGAAGCAGAATATTCCCGTGCAGTGCTTGGTGAACTTCATGGACTGGAGGCACGCCAGCGAGGTCCACGTGTCGTTCACCGTATATGGCGGGCAGGGTATCTGCATGTCCACAACGTCCGCCGAAGGAATGCCGCACTTCTTCACGACCATGGAATCGGACGGGTCGTCGCCTATGTAGTAGCCGACGTACGGGCCCCAGTCGTATTTCTTGCTCTGCTGCCCGAAGTTGTAGGGGGTGTCCTTCACTATGAAGGTTATGGGCTGCGCCGGGGCCTCGGCGACGTTCTTGCACGTGGTGTTCGTGCTGCCGCCCGTGCAGTTCCCGTCCGGCGGGCGCTGGATGGTGCAATTTGAGTACGCGGTTATCTCGGTGGCGCCTTTCATTGCAGGCCCGCTCAGGCGGCACACTATCACGTGCGAGGAATTCGTGTTTATGTGAATGAGCGGCAGCCCGTCCCCGGGGTCGCACGTCGTCGCAGGGGTGACGTTCTCGCAATCGTTGTAATAGTCCGTGGTCGTATACAGGGGGAAAACCCTCGCATGCACCGTGACGTTCTTGCCGCAGCAGAGGTCCGAGCGGTCCGTGAACACGGTTATGTTGTCGTGCGGCGCGTCGAAAGAGCACATCTTGGACCCTTCGGCGCAGCTTTCGCTCGGTATGCAAACTGACGTGTGCGAGTAGTTCAGCGGGTCGTGGGGCGCGGTGTCCGGCAGCTTGGAGCCGAAGCCGGGCGGGATGGGCGGGCACACGCCTCCAAGCAGGGGTATCGTGCCCCCGGCTTTGCACATGTCCTTGTAGGTGTAATTCTCGTTCAGGCAGCAGAAGTCGCTGTGGAGCAGGGAAACGCAAGTCCCTTCCTGCACCTGCTCGCTGTTGAACGCCGCGTAGCACGTGCCGTCCTCGCCTGTAGCGCATCCTCCGCCGGAGAACGGCCCCTGGTTAAGGACAGGCAGGCACTTCTGCCGATCGCAGCAGAAGTAGCCGTTGAAAGTCCCGGTGCCGTCCTGGTTGTAGGTGGACGGGAGCACGGACGTTATCACTCCGCGCAAGGGGGAGCGCCTGGTTGCCGCCATCGAGGGTATGGGAAGGGTGTTGTCGCTGGGCTGGGGAAACACGTAATTGGTGGCGTCAATGGTCCCCGGATCGTCGCACGGGCTGACCGCGCCCGGGTCGCCGCTCATGTGGTTTCCGACCTCCGTGGTTGAGAGGTTGCATACGTTGTACTGCCGGGGCCACGCGCCTGGAACCACTAGGTTCGGCGAATAATTCTCCTCCTCTGCGCAAACCTTCACCGTAACCGTGAAGTTGTAGTTCCCGCTCTGGTTCTGGCATGCGAACGCCTTGGAAATGTTGGTGCCCGCGCCGCACGTCATCGTGGTGAACCCGCTCGTGGATATGCAGCACTGGTCTAGGTGGCCGGATGTCCCGCTGTAGACCTGCTCCGGGTTGAGCGCGTTCCTCGGAAGGAACACCGTCCTCGTGTTGTATCCGCTGGAATCGCCGTTGTCCGCGAAGTACGGGATATTCGCCATGCAGAAGTCGCCGTCCGTGAGCACGTCGTAGGAAGAAATGTGCGAGGTGAGCGCCTCGAAGGTAGGGCTGTCCTTGTACGGCTCGCACTTCACGAAATTGTCCGTTAGCATCCTCGTGCCGACCTCGTGGCACATGCAATTGATAAGCTTGGTCGGGTCCGCCTTGTCCACGCACAGCCCGCGCTCGTAGCCGAAGTCCTCCTTGGAGCAGTAGCCCGCGAGGCACTGCGTGGAGTCGTTGCACTCGTACGCGGTCATGTTGCCCGGATTGTCGTATATCCCGGTGGTGAAGGGGAGGTCGTTGTTCCAGTACGCGGCCTGGAGGAAGAACTTGTACTTCGCGACGTCCGGCATCACGAAGGACTGGGATATGTTGTTGTATTTGTCCACCACCTCGCTGTAGGTCCCGAACCAGTAGTTGCCGGTCGCGTCTAGGGGGGCGAACACCTTGCTCCCGTTGTTCGCGCAGGCAGTGTAGTTGGTGAGGCCCTTCGGGTCGTACGTGCAGGAGTAGTGCGTCTGGTGGAAGTACGCGCCCCACACCGGCGCCTGGACCGGGCCGGCGCACGATGCAGCCGCCATGCCCGGGAACGTGTAGGAGAACAGGAAGTTGACGGTCTGCACGCCGTCGGCGTCGCACCACATGCCCGTGTCCGTGGGCGCGCCCGACGGATTCACGCACTGCGACGCGGTGTGCCCGTCGCCCGTGTAGGCGGTGCAGCCCGCGCCGGAGCCCGAAAAGCAGAATGTCACGCCCGTGCCCGCCCCGGGAATCTCCTGTATCACGTACCAGGCCTGCCCTGCGGACATGTCCACCGGATATGCGTTTGCGGTGCCCTGGTGGACGGTGTGGCCGTGCCAGTTCCCGGGGCTGCAGCTTCCGTCGCAGCCGACGTCCAGGAGCTCGAGCTGGGCGCCCCTCGCCGAATAGTTGACCTTCATTATGAGGTACTGGTCCGTTGTGATCGTGCCCGGGATGTTGGTGGTGACGGCCGGGGAGCCGCTTGCGCTCAGGTTCAGGTAGTTCATGAACCTGTCCTTGCGCGTGTCGTTCGTAACGTCGCTGAAGAGGCTGGGAAGCCCTATGAACCTGTCCGAGAGCGGGAAATACCAGCGCGCCTCCTCGAAATCGGATATGGACTGCCCCACGCCGAAGCGGAACGTGTTCTGGAACACGCCCTTGCTCTTCTTTATCATGCGCACGGTCTTCGCGTCCAGGACGTAGAACTGGCACATCGCGTTGTAAAGGCCGATTGTGCCTTCGGAGCCGCCCACGTACTGGAACATCGTGTTCTTCGTAACGTCCGGAAGGAAGGAGCGCCTCGGCGCGTATTTGAGGTTCCCGCACAGCATCGCCGTGCAATTCGGGTATTCCCAGTCGGGGGTGCGCTGGCTGCATATCGGATAGGTGGTGTTGGTGCCGTCCGAGCTGTTCTGCAAAAGGCAATAGCCGATGTTATTGCACGGGTTGCTCCTGTCGTTGGCCTGGTCCGCTGTGAGGTTGCAGTTCATCGTCGTGGCGGTCCCGCCCCTGTTCACCACGTAATCTGTGGTGTTCGTGCTGTTGTCAAAGGTCGCGTAGGCGCAGAACTGGATGCTCAGGCCCGCGGGGCTGCCGTGGTTTGTGCCGTTCTCGTCAATTAGGCTGCACTGGCCCGTGGATTCCACTGTCGCGCGGTCGCAGCACGGCCCCTTGCCGAAATGGGGCGTGAGGCAGCCCGAAAGGAATATTATCGCGGCCAAAAGCAGGGCCGCCAGCGGAAGCCTGGGCATCGAGAAACCCGGAACGGGAGGCCTTGGACCTGCTGGCTTGTACGTCATGAATTCACACAATCTTGGTGGCTAGCCTGGCGAGCTCGTAGCCCTCTGCCCCGAACAGGTACATCATATACCGCATGATTACCAGGGTAATGCTTAAAACCAATAGGGGATGGATGATGAAAAAGTAATAGAGCCGCGTCAGATCGGAGGCGGCCTGCTCTATGTTCGCGGAGCTGAACGCGGCCGACGACGCGTCCGTCTGCGGGCCTAGCATCGCCACGCTTATCGCGCCCTTGAACGAGGGCCAGGGCCATGTGAGGTCCGCCTTCGTGATGTCCATGTACGGCATGGGCGCGCGTATGAACGTCGGGTCGGTTATGAAGAATATGAACGGGTAGATTATGTAGAGCCCGATTGCGAGCGACATGAAGAACGCGCCGACGCCTCGCGTGAACGGGATTGCGCGCAGCACTATCCCGATGGGCAGGAACATGGTGAGCATGCTGTTCTTCACGTAATCCACTGCCGCGAGGTAGGCGTTTATCCCTATCAGGAGGGTGGTGATTATGGAATTGAGCATCCTATACGCCTCCACCTCGTAATAGAGCTGCGAGGGCGAGGACTGCCAGATGTACGCGCCCTGGTAGTACATCGGAATCCCTATTATGCCCCAGTTGCGCGTGAACTCGTTGAACGGCTCCCTGGCGGCGTAGTACATCTTCTCGTAAAGGTCCGAGAGCAGGGACGCCTTCTCGTCCAGCCTGCACCTTATCGCCTCAATCGGGCCCGCGCCGGTGAGCGTTATTTTCCCGTACGCGTCGCAGGTTATGTATGAGCCTCCGCCGACCGATGAAACCATGTAGGAGAACGTGAGCGTCAGCACCTCAACAATCATCGCCGCAAGCAGTATGGAGAAAAGGGCCTGGAACATTTCCGAGAGCGCGGCGCGCTGGAGGTCGTCGCTCTGTATCGCGCGCGATAAGACGTAAATCAGGGTGTAGCCCATGAATATCGCGAACGATGCGACGAAGACCATCGCCCCCCATCCCGTGGACCAGTCGGAAGATATCACGGAAGGCAGATCGCTCCAGGCCATGTTCACACCATTTGGATAATCCTGCTTAAATCAACTTCCTCGCCCATGAGGCGGGCGAAATACGCGATTGCCGCTGCCGTGGCCAGTATCGCTAGGGTGAGCACGAAGACGGAATACAGGAATGCGGAGGACGCATTGCCGAGCGTGTCCATCATCTCGTTGCTTCCAACGCTGGGAAGGCCCACGCTTCCGCTCAGCCAGCCCCCGACGCCGCCGGTG
>JAKANX010000033.1 GCA_021823425.1 Microcaldota archaeon | reverse complement strand
TCAGGACCCTTCCGCCGAAGCTTGAAAAGGTAATCCGGATGCGGTTCGGAATAGATGACACGCCGCACTCCGCCGAGGAGGTCGCCGCGCACTTGGGCTGCACCGATACCTGGGCCAGGGTCCTTGAGGCCCTCGCAATGAGAAATCTCAAGCACCCGACAAGGGCCGCGCTCGTCAAGGGTTTCCTTGACTAAAAATACCTTTCATTAACAAGGGCGCGTGCATCGCCGTCTTTGAAAAAATCTCACCCTGGGCGGGAGTATTTTTCCAGCGCCCCCATCGCGAAGCCCGCAGTAAGCTCACTTGGCCCGTAATAGTTTGGGCCCATGAAGAACGCGGTTTTGTCCCACGGGCCGTCCGGCAGCTGGCTCCTGTAAATGAATTCCTCCCCGTTTGCAATCGCGTCCGCCCTGCCCCCGCCAGAAACCGAAGGCACTCCGCCGTCGGTGCTCAAGACAATCGTCCCGTCCAGGTCCGTGCGCATTATGCGCGCACCGGAAGCCGCAAGCCTCTCCAAGGTCCCGTTCGAAGGGTGCCCGTAGTCGTTCTTCCCCACCTCTATTATCGCGAGCGACGGGCTGACCTTTTGCAGAAACCCAGCGGAGCTTCCGTACGCGCTCCCGTGGTGCGGCACCTTGAGCACTTCAGCGCTTATGTCCTCGCTTAGCAGGCTCTGCTCGCAATCCGAGTCGCAGTCCGCGTCCAGCAGCGCGGTGAAATTACCGAATGATAACTTCATCACTATTGAATTCTGGTTCGGGTCGCTGGAGCCCGCATTGGCGTGCACAACCTTCAGCCTCGCGCCCCCGAGCGCAATCACATCTCCCATGTGCGCCACTCCCGCGCTCCTGTTTCCCAAGGCGGCGATTGTGTTTTTGTAAACCGCGGTGTCCCTCTGCTGGCCGTCCACGACCACGTTCCGCACGTTGAAATCCTTAAGAATTTCGGCGCATCCCCCGATGTGGTCAAAGTCCGTGTGCGTCATCACCAAGTAATCTATATTGAATATGCCCAGCCCGGTAAGGTCCGCGGCAATCCGCTTGCCCTGGTCCTGCTGCCCGCAGTCCACGAGCATCGTAGCGTTTCCTTGGCGGATGAATTCCGAATCCCCCTGGCTCACGTTCAGGAAATAAATCTCAAGGGTGCCGTTCACGGAAACATTATTCGTGTTGGGCCCCGCATTTTGCAAACCTCCGTTCAGCAGCGCAGCCCCAATTGAAAGAATCAGCATCAGGAGGAATACGCAGAAGAACACGAGAACGACGAGAAAGAACCTTCCCTGCCCCCTCATCCGCTCACTTTTCAGTCTCGTTCATCTGGAATTCAGCAAGCACCGCGTATTTGGGGCCTCCGGGGCCGAGCTCGCTTCCCATTAGGTAGAATTTCTCGGGCTTGAAATCCCCGAACCTCCACTCCCTGAATTTTTCAAGGAACGGCTTGAGCAGCGCCTTCCTCTTCACGCGGGCGAGCGTGAGGTGCCCTACGAAATGCTCGGAGGGGAACTCGGGCAGCGCCGCATCAACTTTTTTTGCGAGCTCCGCCATCTCCTGCGTCCTGCAACCTGCCCAAACCACGCGCACGTATTCCTCGTTCGGGAAAACGCCCACTCCCTTCACCACCGCCTCGAACCTGTCGTGGGAAATCGCGCGGAGCTTCTGCTCTATCGCAGGGACCTTCTTCATGTTGACTTCTCCCAGGAATTTGAGCGTGAAGTGCATATTCTCCGTGGGCACCACGGCAAGCCCCTCCTTTGGGAGGTCCTGCTGCACGCCGTAAACCACCCTCCTTATCCATGGGGGGATGTCTATAGCAACGAAAAGCCTCATGCAAGAAATTAGCGAAAGACTATTTATAATCCGCTACTCCGTCCCGGAAAGCGCCCTCTCAACCGCAACCGCGAGCTTCCCGTAATACCTGCCGTCAATCTCGCTCGCGGCGCCGCCCCTCTTCGCAGCGACCTTGGCCCTGAGCATTTCCGCGACCTTCGGGCCGGCCAATTCCGCAATATCCCTCGCCGCGTTCATCACGATTTCAAAATTCGCCGCAGGCCCGAGCAGCCCGTCCACGATGCCCTCTGCCCTCCTTATCGAACCGCGGCTCACCGTGCCTTCCAGCGTGAGGTGGGAAAGCGCGAGCACCAAGTCCATCTTCATGCTGTTCTGCGCATTTGTTTCCTTTGCAGCCCGGTCTGGCTCCATCATGTGCCCGAATTTGGCAGGGGCGCCGCTGTCCGAAGCCGCAAGCCCCTTTCCGGGCATCATCTCCAAAACCCTGCCTTTTCCCACTCTCATCACGTTTTCGCACTATAAACGCGCCTTATCCGGTTTATATCAATAACTGCGTTTATATGTTGTATTTAGTGGATAAAAGTATTTATAAACTGCTAGGTATTAATATTAGGTAATACGCAATCAATTACGTGGGAAAATGACAACCGCAGTAAAAGCGTTCAAGCGTGATGTGCCAAGGCATCTGGACCAGCCGCAGCCGCGCGCAAAGGGGGGGTTCGACCTTTTCAAGGCGCTCAAGGAAGGCGAGAATCTTCCCGCGCCCACCCTTGCCCAAGTGAAGTCGTCTTTGGCAAAAAGTGCAATCCGCATAAAAGAAATCCAAGCGGACATAAAGAAAGGGAAGTCCGAGCGCAACGACCCGCAGAGCGTGGCAAAATGCCTGCGCATGGCCTCTGCATGGGAAAGCACGAACAAGGAGGCCCGCGCCGAAGCTGCAGGGAGGCTCGCAAAAATCGGCGGCCCGGCCTCGTACGAATTCCTTCTCGGCAGGATAAGCCAGGAGTCAACCCGAGTGCAGCTGGAAATCGCCAAGGCGCTTTCCCAAATCGCATACTACTACACGGACAACGAGCATGTGTCCGGCGGCTTCACCCGGATTGCCGGGTTCATGGACTCCAAGCTCAATGCTGCAACGGACTCTTCAAAGGTAATAAAAAAAGGCGCAATCTGCTTTGAAATAATGGAAGCTTCGGTGGAGGCGTGCACGCGTTCCGGCCCGGACAGGGACGTTGCAGACGCCTTTTCCGCGCTCTGGAATTCCCATTCAAGGACGCAGCCCCACGTCGCCCAGATGTTCGGCGAAGCGGAAATCGACCTAAGAAGGCGCTAATCCGGCTTTATTCCGTGCGTCCCTATTATCTCAACCATCCTTTTCCTCAACTTCCTGTCCTCCCCGACAGCCTGCACGAACGTTTCAGCCATCGCCTTGTCGAACTGGCAGCCCGCCTTGCGCATTATCTCCGCGACAGCCGCTGCTGCAGGGACAGGCGACTTGTACGTCCTTCCCGCGGTCATAGCGTCCAGCACGTCCGCAATCGATGCGATGCGCGCCCAGACGGAAATTGCGCCCGCGCCCTTTCCATGGGGGTAACCGCTTCCAGAAACCTTTTCATGGTGATCGTAAACGACTTGGAGAATTTCGGTTTCCGCCGGCCCGCGCACCCCGGCGAGCCCTGAAATTCCGTGGAGCAGCCTGACTCCATCGGACGGGTGTTCCCTGAGCATTTCCCGCTCGTCGGGATGCAGCGGGTGCTTCCTCATCAGCTCGTTTGGCGCGCACGCCTTGCCTATGTCGTGCCACAGCATGCCGAGGCGCGCGAGCGCCCATTTCCTTTCGAACGCTTCGTTCCCCGTCCTTGCCTTGGGCGAGAGCGCGTCAGCCACCAGTTGCCCGAAAAGCATCACCCTCCAGCCGTGGCCGAAAGGCGTGTATCCGGAACCCTCTGCGAGCGCAGCAAACGGCGAGACCGTGTAGGACGCCTTCCTTGCGGTCTGCTCGTCCCAACCCGCGCCCCCGCCCAGAAGGCGGCTCCATGCGTAAATCCTTTTTGTGATCTCGCGCCTGCCCACCAGCATCCGGGCAATCCCCTTGCCCGAACCCTCCCACGGGCGTTCCTCCACGTTCGCGATTATCGCCTCCTTGGACGCCTCGGAAAGATCGAGCATTCGCACTGCAGCCTTGATGTAGAGTTCCTGCAATTCCAGGGGGCTCGCCCTTCCCCTGCACACCCTCTTTGAAAAGGCCCAAGGCCCCAGTTCCATGAAATTTTTCGCAATCCATTCGCCATGCTGCTCCAGAAGCGCGCTTTCCGCCCAGGGCGCCGCGGAAATCCCCACGCCTCCCTCGGAGCGCCACCTTTCCTCGCTCAGCACGGCGCATACGCGGAAATCGCGATTCGCCTTGCGGGCCATGTTTTCAAGCTTCGCTTTTTCAGCAAGGAGCCCGTGCACCTCCGCTTCGAGGCTTTCGTTCTTGCGGCCGAGCCCTTTCATCCTGCCATCGCTCTTCCTGAGCAGCTTTTCCAAGGCTTCCAGCCTAGTGAGCACCTCGCGTATCGCCCCGTCCCTGACCTTCTTCTGGCCGGAAGCGAGCCGCTCTGAAAGCTGTTTGGAATGCCTTGGGTCCATGGATTGGCGCACCTTTATGGTTGTTATATTTAGTGATAAAAGGTTTTTATAAGCCTCCGGACTACCTATCTTTATTAATGAAATTCGCGCAGTTATGCACATGATTATTGCCGTCTCAGGCTACCGTGGCTCTGGCAAGTCCGTTTTCGGGCAGGTGGCGCGTGAAATGGGCCTTCCGGTCCTTGAGATGAGCGAGCCCGTGCTCGCCCTCATGAAGGAGCTCGGCCTAGAAACGACGAACGAGAGCGTGCGCAACTTCGCGACCGATTTCAGGGAAAAGGGCGGTCCGGACGCGGTCGCGCGGCTCATGCTCCCCAAGATAAAGGAGGCGCTCGCGCAGGGCAAAAGCGTAGTCGTGATAGGGGCGCGCAGCGAGGAGGAGATAAACGCGTTCCTCACCGTTTCAGGGGCCGCCTGCATCTGCATAATCTCGGACGAGAAGAACCGCTTTGCCCGCATAAAGTCAAGGGGCAAGCCCAGCGACCCGCAGAAGCTAGAGGACTTCAGGTGGGCCGACCGCGTGGAGGAGAAATGGGGCCTCAAGAAACTTCTGGAAACCTGCGACGTGAAGCTCCACAACGACGCAAGCGAGGAGGACTTCCGGGAGAGGGCCAAGGCCCTTCTCGGGAAATACAAATAAACGGGGAAAACAAATGCTTGACTCCATGCGGACTTTGCACTCTCTCGGAATAACCGACGGGGAGATTTTCCATTCCAGGCAGACGACTACTGCGTACGAATACGCTGCGGGAGCGCTAAAGTCCAAGAACACCGGAACGGACGAGGGCTTCGGCGTGCGCATCCTGAAGGAAAAGAGGCTCGGCTTCTCCTACTCTTCCTCCAAGTCCGGAATAGCGGACGCCGCGAGGGCCGCGCTCTCGCTCTCCCAGTTCGCCGCTCCTTCCCAGTTCAGCTTCGCCCCGCAGCAGGAATACCGGAAGCTGGATGCATACGAGCAGCGCGCCGCGGAAGTTTCGGAAAAAGAGCTCAAGGACATCACGCTCCAGATTGCGGACGCGGCGGGCAGGCACGCGGAAGTGCAGCGCATACTCGTTGTGGCGCAGCAGGGGGAAGCCGCGATAGCCAACACCAATTTGCTGCTCGCGCAGGAAAAGACGACTTCGTTCATGGCGTACGCGGAAGCCAAGGACAAGGACGGCTTCGGCTTCTCGGACTATTCCGGATACAGGATGCTCAAGGACCCGGAAGCGCTAGGCGAGCAGGCGGGAACCATGGCAAATGAGATGAAGGGCCCCAAGAAGCTTCCGGCAGGCAAATACCCAGTAATCTTTTCGCAGGACACGCTGTCCTCGCTCCTCGGCCTTCTCGCCTATTCCTTTTCCGGCGAGCAGCGAAGGAGGAAAATCTCGCGGCTCTGGGACAAGGAGGGCCAAAAGCTTTTCGACGAAAAGCTGACCATATGGGACGACCCGCTCGCCGATGCGGAATCGCGGAGCGGCTTTGACGGCGAGGGCGTCGCGTCCAGGCGCATGCCCCTCATTGAGAAAGGCGTGCTGAGGAATTTCTACTACAACCGCGAAATAGCCGCGCTCGCCGGCCTTCCGCGGGAGGGCAACTGCGCCCGCGGCGGATACGAGTCCCCTCCGGGCGCAGGGGGCTCCAACACGGTGATTGAAAAGGGCGAGGGCGAGCCGGAGCAGGAACTGAAGAAGTACGTTTACATAGAGTCAATGCACGGCCTGCACACCGCCAACACCACGAGCGGGGATTTCGGCGCCGAAGTGAGCGTCGCGTTCCTGCACGAGGGCGGCAGGAAAACCCCAGTGCGCGGCTTCATGGTGAGCGAAAACGTATTTAACCTGTTCGGAAAAATACAATCCGTAGGGGCATCCCAGGAAACGAGGGGCGGCTTCATAGCCCCGAAAATATCGTTCAGGGACGTCCCGCTCATTTCCTAAAACGCAAATCCAGCGTGATTAAGATGAAAGACTTCAAGACAACCGAAGAGATAGCCGTTCCGGAGAAGCTCATAGACCAGGTCATAGGGCAGCAGAAGGCGGTTGAGATAATCAAGAAGGCCGCGAGGCAGAAGCGCAACGTCCTTCTCATCGGCTCCCCCGGAACCGGAAAGAGCATGCTCGCGCAGGCGATGGCCGAAATTATGCCATTGGAGGATTTGGAGGACGTCCTCGCATACCCGAATCCCATAAACGAGAACCAGCCGCTCATGCGCGTGGTTCCCACCTATCCGGATTTCGAATTCCTGACTAAAAAGCCGGAATACAAGCGGTATTTCAACCCCTACGAGCTGGCAGCGATACGAAAATACACCGACGAGAAGAAGACCCCGCTCCTTCCCTCCATATTGCGCAACGGCCTCGGAAGGCGCGTTGCCCAGTACCGCAAGCCGCAGGAGGAAACGCCGCAGCCGCAGATGAACCAGAACACCATCCTTCTATTGGTGGGCCTCCTGCTCATAGTCGCGCTCATGGCCTCCAACATCGCCGAAGGCACCAAATGGCTGCTGCTCGCCGCCGTATTGGGCCTCGGGTTCCTCTACATGCTCTCCGGGGTAGCGAACGGCATGCAGAGGCGCATGGCCCCGTTTGAAATCCCCCTTCCCAAGATCATAGTGGACAACACGGGCAACAAGACCGCGCCGTTCGTGGACGCCACGGGCTCCAAGGCGGGCTCGCTCCTTGGCGATGTCAAGCACGATCCGCTCCAGTCAGGGGGGCTCGGCACCCCCGCGCACCTGAGGGTGGAGAGCGGAGCTATACACAAGGCCAACAAAGGCGTATTATTCATAGACGAAATCGCCTCGCTCAAACTGAACTGGCAGCAGGACCTCCTCACTTCCATGCAGGAGAAGAAATATTTCATAACTGGCCAGAGCGAGCTCAGCTCGGGCGCGCTGGTCAAGACCGAGCCCGTGCCGTGCGACTTCGTCCTCGTGGCCGCGGGAAACCTCCCCGACATGCAGCACATCCACCCCGCGCTCCGCTCAAGGATAAGGGGTTCCGGATACGAGGTCTACATGGAGGAGAGCATGGACGACACAGAGGAGAACAGGGACAAGCTCGTCCAGTTCGCAGCGCAGGAAATCAAGCGCGACGGAAAAATCCCCCATTTCAGCCACGACGCCATAATAGAAATAATAGAGGAGGGCAAGCGCATGGCCGGAAGGAAGGGCCAGCTCACGATGAATTTGCGCGAGCTCGGCGGCCTCATACGCGCCTCAGGCGACGTCGCAAGGGAAGAGGGGGCGAAGCTCGTGCTTCCCGAGCACGTGAAGAAGGGAAAGAAAACGTTCTCAAGCGTGGAATTCCAGCTCAGCAAGAAAATCGCGGAGCGCAAGAAGGAATACCAGATCTTCGGGAACACCGGATTTGAAATCGGAAGGGTGAACGGGCTTGCGGTTCTGGGCGACAGCCTCGCCGGGCTGGTGCTTCCCATAGTGGCGGAAGTCACCCCCTCCGCGTCAAGGAGCGAGGGCCGCGTGATTGCAACAGGAAAGCTGGGGCAGATTGCCAAGGAGGCGGTTGACAACGTTTCCGCGATATTGAAGAAATACGAGAGCAAGGACATTTCCCAGAAGGACATACACATACAGTTCCTCCAGACCTACGAGGGCGTGGAAGGCGACTCCGCATCAATTTCAATCGCAGTAGCCGTCATATCCGCGCTGGAGAACATCCCGCTTGACCAGAGCTGCGCGCTCACAGGCTCTCTCTCCGTGCGCGGGGACGTGCTTCCCGTGGGCGGGATAAACGGGAAGATAGACGCAGCGATAGACGCGGGAATGAGATGCGTTCTCATCCCCAAGGCGAACGAGGGCGACGTCTACCTTCCCAAGGACAGGCTCAACCTGATTGCAATAACGCCTGTTTCCAGCATCGCAGAAGTGCTCGAGCACGCGCTGGGCAAAAGCGAGAGGAAGAACAAGCTCATTTCCCAGATACGCAAGGAGATGAAGAAGAAATAGCTAGAAGCTTCCGTAGCCGCCCATGCCTTCAAGGAATTCCTTCAATCCGGTGTATTTGGACCGCCTGAGCAGCTTCTGCGCCACCATCATCTCCCTGATTCCGCTGTCCCCGTCTTCCCGCCCTCCGATGGTTTCCAGCTTCAGCATCGCGGCATCGTCCATGAATTTCGACGCCATTTCGCAATTGCGGAACCCGTACTCGGCCGCGGATGCGCGCGCCGCCATTTTCAGCAGCGCAATCTTCAAGTCCACGCTGTCAACCGCCTCGGAAGCCTTGGAAAATTCGTCCCCCGCAAGCCGGTAATTGTCCTTTTCTATGTGCCCCTTGGCCCTTGCGAGGTGCTCTTTTATCCCCGGATGTGAGATGCCCTCAATGTGCGCAACCAGTTTTTTCCCGGAATTCCGGGCAGCAATCATCTTGGGATGCATAAAAATTCACTTGGGCAGTCCTGCGTCAGCCTTTTTCTTTCCGTTAGCAGGCGCGAGTTCCGCCCAGCGGCCTGCGTTATGCATGCACAGCTCGCCGTGCACGTTCCCGCGCGAATCGCCTCCCAGGAAGTATGCGTCTGCGGCGAGCCTGAACAGCCTCGCCTTCTGGGCGGGCTCGGACACGCACCTTGCGGCGCAGTCTATTTCCGCAGCAGCCTTGTGCAATTTTCCTTCGTCCATCAGGCTCTTTGCCCTCAAAAGGAGCGGCGCGAGCACCGCCCGTTCCTCCTTCGGGAACTTTCGGACCGATTCGATTCCTCCCAATATGCGGTTCCTAGCTGCCACATTCTCCTTCAATATGACGTCGTGCATAATACCCACCTATGCCTTGATTCTCGCCGGCTCTACGGCCTTGCCCGCGAGCGTATCCCTTATTCGCGAAGCCGCGTTCCTGCACTTTTCCGCGAGCCCTGCCTTGAGCCTGTGGTCGCTCACCATGTGCAGCTCCGCGGCTATGTAAAACAGCTCCATCCTCGCGTTCTCCATGCTCTTTCCCTTCAGCTCCATCGCAGCACATTCCAGGAACCTCGCGGCGCGCGAGTGCTGGCACATTCCAATTAGCTCGGAAGCGCGCCCTAGCCCCTGCTCTTCGGGAACGGTTTTCATCGCCGCGACTATGCGCTCGTGCAGCGCCTT
>JAKANX010000032.1 GCA_021823425.1 Microcaldota archaeon | reverse complement strand
CCGCGTAGAACAGCACCGCCAGTATGGCGGCTGTCACCGCGCCCCCGAGCAGCCCTGTTTGCCCGAAGCCGGCCCCTCCGGCGCCCGCAGCTCCTGCGAACTGCCCTCCGCCTGCAAATCTTCCCGACATCTGCGCGCCGTCCGCGGCCTGGCCCCTCAGGAGGCCGAGCGCGAGCCTGGAAATCGCGCCCCCTGCGAAATTCGCAACCAGCAGCAGCACCGTTCCTATAACGTTCGCCTTGTTCGGCATGAACGCAGCAATCAATCCGCCCTTCCTGGTTCCGTTTCCATTCTTCTTATTATCCTCAGCCATTTCCATTCCCTCATTCGTACCTCAGCGCCTCAATCGGAGGAATCTCCGCGGCCCTTCTCGCGGGCGCGGCGCCTGCAATCAGCCCTATCACTATGGAGAATGCGAGCGCCCCAGCGAGCAGCTCGGGGCTCAGGAGCGTCGGCACCCCGGCAGCCCCCAATATGTCCGAAGTGAGGAAGCTGAGCCCCACGCCAAGCACCCCTCCCACGAACCCGATAATGGACGCCTCGCACAGGAAGAGCAGCACCACGTCCGAGTTCTTCGCGCCGAGGGCCTTGAGCACGCCTATGTCCTTTGTCTGCTCGAGCACGCTCATGAACATCGTGTTCGCCACCCCTATCCCCCCCACTATTAGCGCAATCGAGGCTATCCCGCCCAGAAGCAGCCCAAGAGTGTCCGTAATGCCGGAAACCGTTGACTGCACAGTCGCAGCGGTGGTGATGGTGAAGTCCTCGGTCTGGTTGGTCACGTGGTGGAGCGAGATGAGCTCGCCCTCCAGCCTTGCGGCGACCTCGTCCGTGCTGTGGTCCGGCGACACCACCACTACGATTTGGCTCGCGTCGCTGCTCTGGTTGAGCAAATCCTTCGCGGTGTTCAGCGGAATGAATACCGAGTTGTCCGAGCCCCCGAAGCCCCCTCCGCTCTGGTTCAATATCCCGACCACGCGGAAAGGCACGTTAGCCACCTTGATTTGCTTGTTCATTATGTCCAGGTCCTGGTACGTCTCGTTGGCGACGTTGAAGCCCACCACCGCCGAATACTGGTCGTTGACGTTGAGGTAGCGGCCCGCGAACATCGCCGTATTCACGGAATCCTTGAAAGCGGCCGGGTCTGTCCCGATTATCCCCAGCGACGCGTTCTTGTCCTTGTAAGTGACGGTTTCGCGGCCGTTGAGCCTCGCGTCCAGCCTGTATACGCCCGGAAGCCCCTTGAGCACGTTGGCTTCGCTGAATGTTATGGGCTTCTGCCGCTGCTCCCCGCCTCCGGGCCTGCCCCCTCCTGCCCCGGGCTGGAATCTGAGCCCTCCCACCCCACCGAACCTTTGCGCGCCCTGCCCGCCGGGGCTTATCTGTATTATGTTGGTCCCGAGCGTGCTCACGCGCGAGCTTATCTGCTCGCTCACCCCGAGGCTTATCGCAATCAGGCTGACTACCGACGCCACCCCAATAACTATTCCCAGTATGGTTAGCCAGCTCCTCAGGTTCCTGTGCCTGATGTTGTCCAGCGCCAGCGAGAATACGTAGTCAATCCTCATTTTTTGCTACCCTTGAGCTTCCCGTACGCGAAGTACCCGATTAAGAGCGCCACGACTGCCATTCCGATGTTCAGCGGCGTTAGCAGGCTTATCCCGAAGAATCCCCCTCCGGAGCCGCCCCGGCCGCCGAACCTCGTCCCGCCCGTGGAGTTGCCAAGGCTCCCGAGCCTGAAAGCGTCCGAAGGCGAATAAACTTCCACGGGGATGTTCTGCACGACCGTGTGCTCCTGGTTGGTGCTGTCCTTGAACACTATCTTCACCGGAAGCGTGTAGTTGCCCGGCTGCGCCGAGCCCGGCACGTTCACGGTGAACTGGAACGAGGTGAAATCGTCCACGTTCAGCGTTCCCACGAACTTGTCGGATGCGCCCACGGTCTCGAAAGCGCGCGAGGGCGAAACCGAGGCGTAAACGCTCCTTATCGGCGAATTCCCGGTATTCGCTATTTCCGCTGTTACTACGACGCCTGAGCTGCCCGGGCTCACGAACGCGGGCTGCGTGCTCACGCTCACGGTTATCTGCTGGCTGGCCTCCACCGGAATGCCGATGTTCTGCACCGAAGATTTCCCGTTGCCCGTAATCACGATCGGCAGCTGGTAATATCCCGCGGACGCAGCAGGCTCAACCCCGAGGAGAACTTCCTGCGTGTAGTTTCCGCCCGCCGGTATGTTGTCCGCGTAAATCCTGCTGTTCCCAATCGGCGTGAAAACCGAGCTGACGTTCAGGTCTATTATCGCCGAAGCGGTGCTCGCGCCCCGGTTCTCAACGACCAAATTGAATTGCGCCTGCGAGCCCACCTCCGCGGGAGTGAGCTCGTCCATGGAAAGCGCGAACTGCGCGGACGCGTCGGTAACGCTAATGGGGCCCACGTAAATCGTCTCGGTCACCGTGTTCTGCACCGCGTCCTGGTACTGCACGGTGAGCGGGACCATGTACCTGCCCGCTGCCGCGGAAGAGGAAGAGATTATTCCAACAGTCACGTTCCTGCTCGAGTTCGTCGCTATGTCCCCAACCGAGAGTTGGCTCGAGCCCTCAAGGCTGAACGAGGAGTTTTCAGCGGAGCGGATTACCACGCTCCTTGTCACTCCCCCGGTGTTCTCAAGCTCGATTGTCGCCGTGAGCCCGTCTCCGGGCTGTATGGAGGTGCCGCTCACCGAGACCGTGCCCGCGCCGAGCACCTGGTGCTGCAGCAAAGGTATTGAAACCGTCGCGGGAGTGCTCTGGCTCGAAGTCCCCGACGAATCCGCGTAAACTATGCTCATGTGTATCACTAGAATTCCGCTCGTAACGTCGTTCGGGACCACGAACGGCACTGACGCGAGCGTCGTTCCGCCCACCCCTATGTCGCCCACGTTCACTATTGAATTGGCGCCACCGGGCCCGTTGTCGTAATATACCGCAATCCTCGTAGCAGTGTCCGTTCCGCCGTTCGCGAGCGTGAGCTGGAGCTGCCCGGTCGTTCCGGGGTAAACGGAAGCGGGCGTCGTGGAATAGCCCGTGACCTGGAGCGCAGGCCCGCTTGCCGCGGCGTACGCGAGGCCGGTCCCCAGCAGGACTACCATCACCATGAGCTCGATTGCTAAATTCGCCTTTGTCTTGGTCCTCATTGCAACACCTCCTTGATCTTGATGCTCTCGCCGCTCGCAGGTATCTTCGGCTTCTGCGCCACGTCCTTCTCAATCCTTCCGTCCCGTATGTGTATCACGCGGCCGCTGTACGCTGCTACTACGGGCTCGTGCGTGACCACTATCACAGTAACTCCCGTCTTCCACAGCGCCGCGAGGAAATCCATCACGTCCTTTCCTGACTTGGAATCCAGATTCCCTGTTGGCTCGTCCGCGAGTATGATTTTCGGATTGTTCGCAAGCGCCCGCGCTATTGCGACGCGCTGCTTCTCCCCCCCGGAGAGCTGGGCAGGCCTGTTTTCCTCCTTGCCCGTGAGCCCGACAATCGCAAGCAGTTCCCCAACCCTTTTTGAAATCTCGCCCTGGCCCGCGCCCCTTATCATCAGCGGCAGCGCGACGTTCCTCGCGACCGTGAGCGTTGGCGCCAAATTGAACGCCTGGAACACGAACCCTATTTTTCCGTTCCTAGCCTCTGCAAGAGTATTGGAATCCATCCTTGAAACGGCCTCGCCGTCCAGGTAGACTTCGCCGGTGCTGGGCCTGTCCAGGCATCCGAGGAGATGGAGCAGCGTGCTCTTGCCGCTTCCCGAAGGCCCTATGATTGAAACGAACTCGCCCTTGCGTATCCTGAGGTCCGCCCCCCTGAGCGCCTGGAACGATACCGCGCCGTTGGTGTATTCCTTGGTCGCCCCCTCTATCTGGAGCACGTATTCATCATCCATAATAAGCCCTTTTCACGAAGCTAATGTAACCTTAATGTAATAGTATTTTTAAACTTATCGCGCCCAATACCGTACAGAAGTCAAAAAAGGTGGGTGGATATGGCTGATTTGATATTCTTCTTCGGGATGCTGCGCATCGTCGCGGCGCTGAGTTTCTTCGCGACGCTCGCGCTCGTCGTAAAACTTTACCTGGAGACCGACAAGGGCTGGTACTGGCTTTCGCTCGTCGTATCTATAATCCTGCTCGCGCTATCCGAATGGATAACGCTGCTCTTCCCGCTCGAGCGCAGGGGCGCGCTCCCCATCCTCGCTACCATAAGCGAGGCGGGCACTATAGCGGGGGCGATACTTCTCGCGCTTTCTTTCTACGGGATGTACAAGACCATGCACGACATCCGCAAGAGGGTTGAATGAAGACCATACTTTTCTACTGGAGCAAGGGTGCCGAGACGCGGCGGGCGATAATACGCTTCGTGGCCGCGAGCGAGAGCTCGGGCAAGCCCAGCTACCTCAACACGATCGCCGAGAAGCTCAAGGTGAGCCACGTCGCGGCGAAGAAGCACGTGGACCTGCTCACCGAGGAAGGCTACCTCAAGGTGCAGAACCCGGGGGGCAAGCCCGTGTTCCTTCTCCTTGGCCCCAAGGGAAAAGAGGTGCTCAGGGAAATAGGCTCGAAGTGAAAAAATGAGGCTGTACGACACCCTCGCGCGCAAAAAAAGGGAGTTTTCCCCCCTGAGGGGAAGGCAGGTGCGAATGTACACCTGCGGCCCCTCGGTCTACGCTTATTCGCATATTGGAAACTTCCGCACCTACCTCTTTGAAGACGTGCTCGTGCGCTATTTGCGCTACAAGGGCCACAAAGTGAAGAGAGTGATGAACATAACGGACGTGGAGGACAAGGCCGTCCGCGCAGCGCGGAAGGAGGGCCGCACCCCCGCGCAATCCCAGGCGCCCAAAATCAGGGATTTTTTCTCCACGTGGGACGACCTGGGCATGCTCAGGCCCACCATAGTTGCAAAGGCGTCAGCGCACGTTCCGCAAATGATTTCGCTCATAAGGAAGATGTGCACGCGCGGATATTGCATCCCGGACAATGACGGGCTCTACTTCAACGTGCGCAAATTCAGGGGGTACGGAGCGCTGCGCAGGCTCCGCAGCCCGCGCTATTTCGGGAAGGCGCGCGAGGACGACTATTCCAAGGAGGGGCTCTGGGACTTCAGGCTCTGGAAGAAATGGGCGCCCTCGGACGGGGGCGTGAAATGGGCGAGCCCGTTCGGCGCCGGAAGGCCGGGCTGGCACATAGAGTGCAGCGCCATATCCATGCATTACCTCGGAAGCCCCTTTGACATCCACACGGGGGGGAGCGACAACATTTTTCCCCACCACGACAACGAGATAGCGCAAAGCATCGCAGCCACGGGGAAAATGCCAGCGAACTTCTGGCTCCACGCCCGCCATCTTACGGTGCGCAAGAAGAAGATGTCCAAGCGCACCGGAAACGTGCTTTACGCGCACGAGCTCATGGAGCAGGGAATAAAGCCCATGTGCCTCCGCTACTATCTGATTTCCGAGCGCTACAGGAGCAGGCTGGACTTCACCATGGGAAAAATGAAATCCGCGCTGCGCGAGATGGGCAGGATAAGGCAAATCCTCAAGGCCCTTGAGGAGCACTCGCGCAAGAAGGGGAATGGGAAGATGCACCCCTCGCTCGCAAAGCTCCTCGCGTCCGGCTTCGAGGCCGCGATGGACGACGATTTGCACACCCGCCTCGCGTTCAGGCGCACGTTCAGGCTCCTTCGGCGCGCGGAAAGGCTCTTAAGGGGCGGAAAACTTTCTCCCGCGGATGCGAGGGGAATAATCCGCGCAATAAGAAGGATAGACTCGGTGCTCGGCGTCCTCGGGCAAAGGCAGATAAATGAAGCCTGCATTTCATAGTTGATTGCATGGGGAAACGGGCGCAAAAGGTCACGGTAACTAGGAACGGGCCCTACGCGGTCTCGGGCAGGATTCCCCTCCAAAAGGAAATCATACTAATCGGCGGGGAGGGCGAGCCCGAGAAATGGGGCAAGGGGAAAAAATACCCCCAAAAGGAGTCTTACGACTTGTGCAGGTGCGGCAACTCCAAAAACAAGCCTTACTGCGACGGCTCGCACAAAGCATCCCATTTCCAGGGGACGGAAACCGCGAGCAGGGAACCTTACTCCAAGCTGGCCCGGAAAATCAGGGGCGGGGGGATAATCCTGTGCGACGCGCCCTCGCTGTGTTCTGCCGCCCGGTTCTGCCATCCCAATGGCGGCGTATGGTCCCTTGCGGCACGCTCAGGCAACCCGAAAGCGAAGAAGGCCGCGATAAGGGAGGCGTGCAACTGCCCCTCCGGGCGCCTCGTCGCAATTGAGCGGAAAACCGGGAAAGCAATAGAGCCCGGGCTCAAGAAATCCATCGGCCTCGTGGAGGACCCGCAGAACGCGTGCAGCGGCCCTATATGGCTCAAGGGCGGCATAATCCTAGTAGGGGCGGACGGGAAGAAGATACGAGGTGCGCAACCGCGCCACGCTCTGCCGCTGCGGCCATTCGCGCAACAAGCCGTTCTGCGACGGAACCCACATCTCAGCCGGGTTCAGCGACGGGGGCAAGCCTTTGCGCAATCCGAAAAGGAAAGGGAATTGAATTCAGCCCAGCCTGGCCAGCTTGCCCTCCTTCCTCGCCCTCTCGTACATGAACCCGTTGAACAAATATCCCGCGGCTAACCATACTGCGCTCGTCGCAACGAGCATGAAATAGTCCGCATGCCCGAGGCCCACCATGGACTTGAGCAGCTCGAACGCCTGCGTGGTGGGAAGCAGCCGTATGAACGGCACGACCGCCGCGGGATACACAGTGTCTATGGAGAAATACACCCCCGAGAGCAGCGCAATCACGTCCGGCAGTATGAACGAGAGGTTGAACGCCTCCTCCTTGTAGAAATATGCCAGCCCGAGGGTGAATAGCCCCATCGTGAACCCTGAAAGGCACAGGAACAGCACGCCTATTGCGAGCAGCCACCAGTCAGGGACCGTGAACCCGTAAAGCACGTTCGTGAGCACGAGGTATATAGCTATTACGAACGCGCCCTTTAGCGCCCCGGAGAGCGCTGTGCCCATCGCTATCTCGAACCTGCTTATGGGGGACGCGAATAGGTAAGCGAGCGACTTGGCCCAGTACTCCTCGGTGAGCGAGCTGACCATGTCCATGTTCAGGAAGTACATCGCCCTCCATCCCAGCATGCCCAGAATCACCATGTACAAATACGACTTGTCCGAGCCCAAATAGGTGACGAAGAACGTGAGCGTGAACAAATAGAGTATGGGCCATACGACTATGTCCGCGAGCCTGAACGTGTTCCTCCTGATCGTGGTGATGTTCTTGTACGCCTGCGAGAGCATGCGCGAGAGCGAGTCATTCATCGTTTCCACCCCTCATCGCGTTGAGGTACACTTCCTCGAAGCTCGGCTCCATTTCGCTCACCGAGTATATGTCCCCGCCGCAGTCCGCGAGCGCCCTCATTATGTCCCTGGTGCGCGAATACGAGTCCACTTTCACGTGCACGAGCTTCGCCGACTTGATTTCCGCCGTCACCCCCTTCAACCCCCTGAGCGAGTCCACGACGCATTTCTCTTCCGAGCAGTGAATCTCTATCACCCGCTCGCCCGAGAGCCTTCCCTTGAGCTCCGCGGGCGTCCCGGTTGAAAGTATCTTGCCCCCGTTTATGAAGGCTATGCGGTCGCAGAGCTCCTGCGCCTCGAACATGTTGTGCGTGGTCAGGAGCACGGTCCTTCCCTCCTTCCTCAGCCCCCTTATTATGTTCCTGACCGCTATCGCCGATTCCACGTCCAGCCCGACCGTGGGCTCGTCCAGTATCAACACCTTCGGGTCGTTGAGCAGCCCCCTGCATATGAAGAAGCGCTGCCTCATTCCAGATGACAGGTATTCCGCCACCCAGTCCCTCGCGTCGTAAAGGTCCATCTGCCTGAGCAGTCTTTCAATCGTCTCCTTGGGGTTCCCCACGTTGTATAGCATCGCGTAATATGTGAGCGACTCCTCCACCGAGAGCGCGCCAATTGCGCCCGAGAACCCCGAAACCACGTTTATCTGCTCCTGCACCTGCCTCGCCTGCGTGCTGCAGTCCTTTCCGAATATTTTGGCGCTTCCGTTGTCCGGGCTAAGTATCCCGACGAGAATGCTGATTAGCGTGGTCTTTCCCGCCCCGTTGGGCCCGAGCAGCCCGAAAATCTCCCCCTCCTTCACGGAGAGGGAGACCCCGTTGAGCGCGTGCACCGTCTCCTTGCGGCTGCGGTAGTCCTTGAACACATTCTGAACAGAAATCGCTTCCTCCATGCTGTTCAATTCCCATCCGGCATTTATTATCCTATTTCCCTGCTTTTTTGGCGAAGAGCAAATACGAGTACGCCGCGCTCGCGACGACGACGCCGAGCAGCACCGCGATAGAGGCCGGAAGCCCGGCCGAAGGGAACAGCGTTCCCATCAGCATCACTATTCCCGCTGCCTTGAACAGCTGCGAGCCGAGCGCGTGCGTCTTCTCCCAAATCGCGGGATCGCTCAATGTCCAGGGCGTGCGTATTCCCACGAACCAGTTCCGCTTCACCTTCGGCAGAATCGTTCCGACGTAGAATATGAGCGCGCCGAACCCCGGAATGAGCAGCTGCCCCACGTTTATCGCGCGGCCCAGGTTGTACGCGAGCCCGAGCCCGTCCACGTACGCCAGAAACAGCGTGAATGCCAGCACGAACCCGCAGTATTGCTTCCTGAAATCCCTGTAGTCCCTGTCCAGGGGGTCTATTTTCGGAAGAATGAAAAATACTGCGAGCAGCAACGCCATGAGCGCCGGAACCCCGAACGCCCCCATCTCCTTTCCTGCAAATCCGTTTGCGTTCCCCTGCAGGCCCCAGTGCACCGCGATATTCTGCGGAAGCTGAGGGTAGAAGTAAGCGCCGCCCGCGAAAGCGAGCAAAACTATCGCGATTGAAACATGCCATTCCCTTTCCATATCATCACTTCTTGTAGCACCTGCTGCTCACCTGCGTAAGTGCTGTTATCGGCCTGCCCGAATACGAATTCTTTATTATCACGTTGAACTTGTCCGGCGTGTCCAGCGTTAGCGAGTAGTTCGCCGAAGTCACCTGCGCCTCCCTGCCGTAGTATGTGTACGAATAGCCCGCCCTGTATTTATTGTACTGGCTCGCGGGAATGACGTCCCAGTCCAGCGGCCCGGAGCGCGACGTTATCGCAATTGAATATGTGCAGTAATCGTATTTGGACGTGTCCACCGAATAGGTGAAGTAAATCCACGCGTCCGGATTTATCACGTCGCTGTCGTTGTACAGCACGAAGGGCCCGTATTCCACAAACGTGGTGCCCGGAGCGTTCCACTCCTTTCCGTCCAGAGAGCAGTCGTAGACCGCGAAGGTCTGGTTCGCGCTGAAGCACTCCGCTATGCCGCTTCCCGGATAATTGCCCCCCGCGGTGTCCAGCGGCACCCATATTTCCGTATCGTTGCTGGAGGTGTGCCACGTGACGTTGGGCGCCCCTTCCCCGTAATGCGCGTAAATCGCGTCCACGAACCTGTTCTTGGACTCGTTCCCTCCTATGTACACTTCGGCGAACGCGTGCTCGCACCCCGGAATCAGCAGCACCCTCGCGCTTCCGATTGCCGTATCCCTGGCGCTTGCGATCGGAGCCGGGTTCCTTGCGGGGGCGCTCATCGAGCGGATCACCCTGCGCCGACTCATCGGACAGC
>JAKANX010000031.1:6633-10549 GCA_021823425.1 Microcaldota archaeon | reverse complement strand
CACCAGCCTCACGACGCTCGGCAGCGCGTACTCGGTGGAGCCCACCGCCGTTTTCCAATTGCTGGACGCCGCGCTCAAGGAAATGAACGATTTCGTGAGCCTTGACTACAACAAGCTCTACACCAACTACGATAACCTCAAGAAGGACTACGAGGACGTCTCGCGCAGGCTCAAGCGGGCCCAGCAGGAGTCCGACGAGCTCAAGCGCCAGAACTACGAGATTAAGACGAGGGGCGACGAGCTCGCCGTGCGCCTCAAGCAGCTTGAGACGCTCAGCGACGACACGCTCAAGGAGAAGCTCCAGGAATGGATTTCCGAGCACGCCGGCGAAATCAACGTTGGCGAGTTCTCCAAGTTCTACAAGCTTCCCGACGCGAGGGTGGAGGAGATGCTCAACGTGCTTGTGCGCGAGGGCTTCGTCCAGCCGCTGCAGTAAGTGAGCCGATGGCAGACCTAAGCAAGATAGTGAGGATAAAGAAGCAGTCCTACAAGTTCGAGCTTCGCCGCAAGTTCCAGAACAGGAAGCGGTACAGGATAGTGCCGAAGCGGCCCCTGGACCTCATATTCAAGGCCCTTTCCAACATGCTGGCGCCGCAGGGCCCGGGCGGAGGCGGAGGGTTCCTCAAGCTAATAGGCGCGCTCGGCGCCATAATACTGATATTCGGCGCGCTCTGGTTCATTTTCCCGCCCTCGCCGCAGGGCCAGCAGCATTCCGTTATCGCGGCGCTCCGCGCTCCTGACTTGAACGCGAGCGTGAACGGCAGCGGCGTCGCCTCCGTCGGCAGCCTGAACGCGGACAGGAGGCTCGCGTTCTACAGGCTCCAGTACTCCTCGCCCAACGCCGATTCAATAGTGGTGCGTACCGCGACCTACAACACGCGGATTCCCAACCAGGTGTTCATCCTCGTGAGCAGGATGGAGGAGGCAACCACCTACACGCAGTTCAAGTATTCGTTGAAGCGCCTCGTGGAGGACAAGGGAATCTCGGTGAACGAGATTTCGCTAGACCAGCTGGACACCCTTCCGGGAGGCTCGCTGCTCGTAATTCCCAGCGGAGTGATACCGGAAAAGCTGACCGAGTCCGGGGGCGCGAACCTGCGCACCATGCTCAAGCGCGGAGTTGACATAATCTACATAGGCAAGCAGTTCGTGTACATGATTCCGGAAGAGCCGGGAAGCGACAAGAGGATTCCGCAGTCCTCGCTGGACCAGCTCAAGTTCACCTTCGATCCCGCGCCGCCGGGCATAAACTCCAACAACACCCTCTACCTCTCTTCCGCGCTCTACGTCGCGCGCTCGGGCTCCTACAACATCCAGGCCCCGCTTTACGGCATGGTGAGCAAGGTGGACGACGTGGGCACGATAATGTTCGTGCCCCAGACCCTTGACGGCGGGTGGGAGCACGCGCCTGACAAGGCCGCGGCGGACATAGCCAAGCTGATAACGGAAATGGGATGGGCCGCGCCAGAGGACGTGCAGGAGGACAATCCCGCGTACGTGAAGAACGCCACCCAATACGCCTTCTTTTCCTCTCCCACGTTCAGCGAGCGGGGCAAGGCAGTAGTCGTCCGGGTGCTCGCGTCAAACGCGCGCAACCAGAGCGAGAAAATATTCGTTTTCTACCCTGAATCGGACGTGAACGGGGACCTCTACTACACAACCAACGAACAGGTGCTGCGCATCGTTTCCTCCAAGATAACGCAGAACAGCATCGGCTTCATCGCGGAGCTCAACGAGCCGGTCCCGGGCAAGCGCAACCTCTTCCTTTCCGTGGTTAACGTCACGGGCGCGGAGATGCAGGAGAGGCGCTCAATCGCCTCGGGTTCCACGGGCCGCGTGGACCTGCAGGGAACCCAGCAGTTCTCCACCATGCTCAATCTGGACAACGGGATTTACCTCGCATCCGTGGTGGACGAGCTCGGCAAGCCCTACGCGCGCGCGCTCATCAACGTGATAGGCGTGAACATAGCGGTGGAGCGCGCATACTATTCCAACGGCACCTTCGTATTCAACGCCACGGCGGACGGGGTCCCGATAACCATAAGCAAGATAACCGCGAGCGTGGACAACGGAACCCCGTACCTGTTCACGGACTCCTCGGAATTCGCCGTGGACATGGCGCGCCAGCTCAGGGGCCAGCCGCTATCGGCGGGCAACCACACGTTCGTTTTTGATTACAACGGCATCACCCAGACGATAGTGCTGGAGCGCAAGGTGGACCAGCCCATCTGGGAAAATCCGATATACTGGGTGCTTGGCGCGTTCGCTGCAATTCTTTTCGCGGGCACGCCGTACCTCGCGGCGCTCCTGCGCAAGGTGGAATACTCCCTGGACATCCCGGACTTCCCTCCGCTCGCGAGCATGAAGATACCCGTGAAAAAGGACACCGTGCTCGGCATATTCGAGAAGGTGAACGAGGATTACAGGTGGAAGAACACCCCGCTCAAGCTCGAGGAGATTAAGAAGGGCTTCAAGAAAATAATATACCAGAGCAAGCCCGTGTTCATCAGCGACTACAACCTTGAGTACATACTGGACAAGCTCAGGGGCAAGGGCGAGATTAAGTCCGCGCTAGACTATTACGGCCTCGGCAGATGGGAGCAGGAGAGCGGAAGGAGCATGACCTACCTCGCGATACAGAGGAAGATAAGGGACATATGCATAAACGAGGCAATACCTTTCTCCAAGCCCGGCGAGAGCCCGGACTACGACATTCGGCTCAAGGTGCTCGGGCAGGACGTGTTCTCCTACCTGATAGACTCGCCCGCTGTGCGCGCGCAGAAGCTCGCGCTCGCGATGAGGCAGATGCAGAAGGGCGTGGTGGTGCTGCTATTCCAGAACGCGGACGACAAGAAGGACTTCGAGGACACCGTCAGCTCGGCCTCCGAGAGCAGCGGCCTGATAAAGATGGAGATAATGGCAGGCTCCATAAACCTCAGCACGCTCTCGGAGTTCGAGAAGATGCTCAAGGAGATGAAGCAAATCTAAAAGGGGAACTAGGCCTTCAGTTTCTTCCCCTTTTATGGACCCCTCCTCGTTTTTATTCCCAAACCGAGTGCGCGTGACGCTAATCCAGTCGTTCTGCGGAACGACTAGCTCTTCGCACTATGCGAAGAAGCGTGCACGCGCACCATCGTCAAATCCACTATTTGTACTTAAATATAGAACTCGCTTAGAAACTCTTGCGACTTGCTGCTTGCGAAGTGAGGATTGCCGCAGAAATGAGGCCTGCGGCGCGCCCTGCGCCCGGAGCATGTGCCGAAGACTCGGTGAGGTTCATTCGGCACCCGCATGCGCGGTTGCTCCAAGGCGAATCCTCCCCAAAACTGAAAATTAGCTTGAAAAACTAGGCTAGGACCGCCTGCCTCTGCGGATGTATCGCCACGAAGCCCTTCTCCACCATTTCCACGACGTCCTCCATTTCCAGCCCGTTCTCCCTTGCGAGGTACCCGAGCGACACGAGGTTCTTGATTGTCTGCGAATCCATCATCATGCGAATCACCTGATATTGGCTGCGGATTCGGGGCTTTATAAAGCGCAGGAACAGTGCCTTTCCACTGGCAAAAGGGGCATTCCAGCACGTCTATTCTTGCCCCTTTTGAACCCCCTCGTTATTACTCCCAAACCGAGTGCGCTCGGCACACAAAGTGCGCGAGCGCACAATCGCCAAATTCACTATTTGCTATCCGTGCAAAAAGGACATGGCTGATACAGGCAAGGAAATTGAAGAAATAAAATTAGAAAACTAAAGAAAAAGGAAAAAAACTAAGCGAGGACCTCGAGGTCCCCGGCGAAGAAGTGCGAGTTCGAGCTGTCGTCCTCGGACTGGAACTGCGAGCCGCCCACTGAGGCGCCCTTCACTCCGGTCACGATTGCGACTATCTCGAGCCTTCCTTCGTAGTTCTGGATTATCCTT
>JAKANX010000031.1:0-6623 GCA_021823425.1 Microcaldota archaeon | reverse complement strand
TCGCGTTGGCCGCGGCATCCATCTTCTCGGTGATTATTTCACCGGCCTTGATTGCGTCCCCGAGCGTGAGGTCGCTACCTCCGGATATGTGGATAAGGGCACCCTTTGCACCCTCGAACTCCACATCCAGGAGCCTGTTCTTTATCACGCCCTCGGCCGCTGCGCGCACCTTGTCGGTGCTCTTCCCTTCGCCCACGGCGATGAATCCGACGCCTCCGCCCTGCATGATTGCGCGGACGTCCGCGAAGTCTATGTTGATCAAGGAAGGCTGGGTTATCGTCCAGACGAGGCCGCTGATTGCCCTAGAGAGAATCTCGTCGGCAACGGCAAATGCTTCCTGCATCGGCAGGTTCGGCACGAGCTGCACGAGCCTGTTGTTGTCCAGGATAATTACAGAGTCGCAGCTCTTCTTGAGCAACGCTATGCACTCGTCGGCCCTCTTCTTTCTGGCCCGCTCAAGCGCGAACGGGTAGGTCACCATCGCGACCACGATTGCGCCCTGCTCCTTTGCAATCTGCGCAACTATGGGCGCTGCTCCGCCGCCTGTTCCGCCTCCCATGCCTGCGCATATGAAGACCAGGTGCGCGCCGTCCATCTCCTTTTCTATGAGCGCCCTGTCAATCTCGGCGGCCTTCGCGGCGATGTCCGGGTAGCCTCCTGCTCCGAGCCCCTTGGTTATGGTCTTGCCGATGAGCACTTTCTTCGCCCTCTCGTGCATGACGTTGAGGTGCTGCTTGTCCGTGTTTATCGCAACGAGCTCCGTGCCCTTGACGCCGCTCTTTATGAGCCTGTTTATGGTGTTGTTTCCTCCTCCGCCCACGCCGATCGTCACTATCTTGATCTGGTCCGAGCTCTCGGCCTCAGCCTGCGCGCTGTCGCTCACGCTGGTGCCCATCACTGACTTCACTAGGTCTTCCATTCAAATCACCTGGGTTGGTTCGCCTTACATTATTATTCTGTTCGCCTTGACGTTAAACTTAGGGGCGCGGTTTAAATAGGTTGATTTTTCTCACGTGAGGGCTTTTTGCCATTCGTTGAGTTTCTACAACATGCCCCCTTATCTCATAGGGTAAATATTTAAATGTATTTAGTAAATGTATTTACTCAAGGCGTCAGCGTGCGGCCAGTCCCCAACCCCAGGCAAACCACATGGTAAAGGTAATCACGATACGAGACGACGTTTACGCGAGCCTGTACAAGATAAAGCGCGCAAAGGACATGAGCTTCTCGGAAGTTTTGGAATACCTCGTCACTCTGGAGCACCAGCGCAAGGGAAAAAGGACGGACATGCTCGCGCTGGCCGGCACGGTCTCGCGTGACGAGGTGGACAAGCGCCTGCTGGACAGGATTAGGAGGGGTTTCTGATGAGCGCGAAACCGCCCCCCGTTTTCAGTTCAGGGTTTCGGGCGGAATGCAAAACCCGGAACCCTAAACGGCCGGCGGCTCAAGAAAACGGCCATGGGGTCATCTGATGGTCGAGACCAAAATCTGCCTCGCCCCGGAAGTGGTCTTCGATTTCCTCACCGGCGAGGAATCCACTGTGCAAAAAGTCAAGCTCTACTCGCACGAGGATTTGTGCATCACTTCACTCACGCTTTTTGAAATCCGCAGCGTCGTGGAAAAGCAGGACGCCGTTTCCGAGTTCCTGAATTTCGTGTCCATAATGGACTTCGATTCCAAGGCCGCGGAAACCGCGTCGCGCATAATACGCGAGGATTTGCACAACGGCATAAGCAGGGGCACGAAGAATGTCATAAACGCCGCGATTTGCGTTTCCAACAACGCGTTCCTTTTCACCAAGGACAGGGCGGGCTTCGAGAGCATACGCGGGCTCAAGCTCGTCTGATTCACTTCTCCCCCCTCATCATCTCGTACATCTCCATTACTTCCTGCGTCGTCGTGCTCTCCTTGGGGTCCTTGTCCGAGCGCAGTTTCATCATGCGCGGGAACCGCAGCGCGTATCCCTTGTCGTTCTTCATCCCGCACGTGTGCGTGGGGCTCAAGGTGATGTCGTCAAACGCGGCTTCCACGACGTATTTGGGCAGCACCCAGAAATCCGGCTTGATTTTGTAATCCAAGTCAGCGGGCGGCTCCTTCGTGGTTATTTCGGAAAGCATTTCCTGCAAATTCTTCATCTCTTCCTCGCTATAGCCAGAGCCGATTTTCGCAATCGTCTCGAACTTCCCGCGCTCCGGATTATACACTGCCGCAAGCAGCCCGCCGAATTCGAATTCCGCGCGCGCCCCCTTGCCCAAATAATACCCCACCACGGTCGCATCAATCGTATCAACAGCGCTCCCGTAGCTCTTCTTGAGCTTTATCCACGCGAACTTCCGCGCTCCGGCGACGTAAGGGGCCTTCAAATCCTTGGCCATTATCCCCTCGAGCCCGCGCTCGAGCGATTCCTTGAATATCGCCTCCAGTTCCCGGGTGTCCTTCACCATCCTGCGCTCGGAAATCTTCAAAATCCCGGAGGGGAAAATTTTCTCCATCTCCCGCCTCCGCTCCGCGTAAGGCAGCCTCGTGCAGTCCCCCCCGTTATACATCAAATCGAACGCGTAAACGTAGAGCGGGTACTCGGCAGCGCTCTTTTTTATCCCGTATTTCCTCCTCCTGTGCATGGTCTCCTGAAAAGAGTAGAAACGGTTCTTCCCCTCGTTGAAGGCCAGGGCCTCTCCTTCAAATATCAGCTCCCCCTGCTTCAGCTTCCTTACGGCCTCCACGACATCCGGATACATGAACGTTATCTTCTCCAGCTTGCGCGAGTAAATCTCCACCTCACTTCCCTTCTTGTGAATCTGCATCCGGAACCCGTCGAACTTGAATTCCACCGCGCACTCGCCTATCTTTCCGATTATGTCCTCGGGCGTCGGGAGCCGCTCCGCGAGCGCCGGCCGTATTGGCTTGAACAGCTCTATTTTGAACTCCCTTATTTTTTCCGGGGACTCGGCGAACGTTTCCGCCACCAAACCCAGGTCGTCGCACAAATTGTACGCGCGCTCCAGCTCCGCGCGCAGGCTCTTGTCCCCCGACCTGGAAAACGAGAGCGCGTCCAGCATCGTCGGGTCGCCTATGCCGAGGCGCAGCTGCCCTGCGACGTAGCGCACTATGAATTTCCCTTCCAAGGGCGTCGCGTTGTTGAGCAGCTCGGAAAGCAGCTTTATCTTCAAATCCTGGCTCCCTTTCCCGGAAGCTTTCGCAATCCTGAGCATGACGTCGTAGACGTATCCCGCGTCCATCTCCCGCGTGGAAAGCGCGTGCTGCCTTTTCCTTGACAGGAACGCTTCGGCGACAAGGCCCAAGTCCCCGAGCTTCTTCGCCTCCTTTTCCACCTCCTCCATGGAATATCCTGCCGAGCCGGCAACGGCCTGCATCGCGAAGCGCTCGCCCATCCCCAAATCCACGCCCTCGTAGGGGGGCGCGAGAATCCCCTGCATTATGTAGGTGATTTTCCTCGCCTCTTTTGCCCCCGCCTTTTTGTAGATGCCCGCGAGCAGCCCCGTCATCTCCAGCCTTCCGCTCCGCTTTTCTATCTCTGCGAAGGCCGAGGCGAGTTCCGAAAAAAGCATGGCTGGAATTCGTTCGCAAGTAATATATAGTTTATCCGTTTTATCCACTTATGGCTGCGAGGAACTTTCGGGGGGAAACAACCGGCCTGCCGGGCATTCTTGGCCGCATGAGCGACACGCGCAAGAAGCTTTATTTCGCGATTTTCCTGGTGATACTGGTTTTCATAATCGGCTCCATCGCATACGAGCACGTGGAGGGCTGGGACACCGTGACCGCGGTGTATTTCATGAGCGCCACCATGACAACGGTGGGCTACGGGGACGTCGCGCCGAAGACCGAGCTGGGCCGCATACTCACAATAATATTCGTCTGGGTGGGCGTTTCGCTCGGGCTTTACCTCATCTACACGATATCCGAATTCAGGGAAAAGGAGGTTGACGAGAGGCTCAAGAACTTCATGGGCTCAATAGAGGAGCACGGGAGGAAAATCAGGATAAGATAGACTCCGCGGTCCGCGCCTTGTAGAGTATGAAGAGCGACTTCACGAACGCAATGAGCGTGGTAGCGAAAGCTAGCGCAAGGAAAATCGTATTCCGGTCCATCACGTATAGCGCGAAAATCAGCACGGGGTAGGCGAACTGCCTTCCGATGTTTTCCAGCACCTCCATCGCGTGATACTGGAGTTTCCGCCCGTCCTCGTACCTCACCGCGCCGGCTCCCGCTAGCTGCCCGAGCACGAGCGCGAAAAGCCCGAAGAACGCCAAGGACAGCGAATGCGATGAGAGGAATTCGTAAACCCCGAAGAAAACGATTATCTCCCCGATTAGCGTGAGCAGGCCGTCAAGGATTTTCAGTATCCATATGCGGAGGTCTGCCATCGGATTACCCGTCGAACGTTTCCTGTTCGGGGTTCAGAGTTCCGCGGAACGCGAAACACAAAACAGGAAACGGTTCCGTTGTCATTAGAATACCCTTGCAATTGAAACTTCGGGGTCCTCCTCTATGCGCAGGAGCTGGTTGTATTTGGCCGTGCGCTCGCCGCGCGCGGGCGCCCCCGTCTTTATCTGCCCCGCCTCTATGCCTACGGCGAAATCCGCTATGAAGGAATCCTCGCTCTCGCCCGAGCGGTGGCTCACCACAATCCGTATGCCGTTCTTCCTGCACATGCGCGCGACCTCCATGCTCTCGCTAACGGTGCCTATCTGGTTTATCTTGAGCAGCAGCGCGTTGACCGATTTTTTGGAAATCGCTGTTTTGAGCCTTTCCGGGTTCGTGACGAGCAGGTCGTCCCCGACGATTTGCACCCTGGGGCCGAACTTCGCCGTCATGGCCGCGAAGCCCGCGAAATCCTCCTCGTGGAACGGGTCCTCTATGCTGAGCACCCCGTATTTCTTTATCATTTCCCCGTAATAGTCCATGAGCGCTCCCGCACCCAACTTCTTTCCGTCAATCAAGTATTTCCCGCTCCTTTGGTCGTAGAACGAGCTCGCCGCGGCGTCCACCCCCAATTTCAGCTCGTTCCCGTAGCCCGCCTCCTCTATCGCGAGGCTTATCTCCTCCATCGCGGAAAAGCAATCCGGGAGGTTGGGCGCGAAGCCGCCCTCGTCGCCCACGTTCCGGGCGGAGGGCCCGTATTTCTTAGAAAGCCGGGTTCCGAGCGCGTGGTATGTTTCTGAAGCCATCTGCAGCGACGCCTTGAATGTCTTGGGCCACTTCGGCATTATCATGAATTCCTGTATCGCCAGCGCGTTTCCGGCGTGCTTTCCCCCATTGAGGATATTGAGCATGGGCACCGGCAGCGAGTTCCCCCCAAGATACTGGTACACCGCTTTGCCCTGCCCCATAGCCGCAGCCTTCATCGCGGCCATGGAAACAGCCACGGTCGCGTTCGCGCCGAGGCTGCTCTTGTTCGGCGTTCCGTCCAGCGCCATCATCCTCGCGTCTATCTCCCCCTGCGCCTCCGCCTCCATTCCCCGTATTCCCGGCGCTATGATTTTGTTCACGTTGCTAACCGCGTTGAGCACGCCCTTTCCCAGGAAACGTTTTCCTCCGTCGCGCAGCTCGTGCGCCTCGTGCGTCCCTGTGCTGGCGCCGCTGGGCGCAATCGCCCTTGCGAGCACGCCCTTCCCGGCGACCTCGGCCTCCACGGTCGGATTCCCGCGCGAGTCCAGCACTTCCCTTGCGAAAACGTTCCCTATCTTCATGGCATTACCTTCTGGAGCGCCGCGAAATGCGCTATTCAACTCCCCCTTCGCCGTTGCGCAGCCTTCCTATCTCGTTTACCGTGTCAAGCAGCATTTTCTGCATCTCCATGGGCTCCAAGCCCTCCAACGCCTTTATCGCGAAGTCCAGCTTGGTCTCGCTCTCGGCGTGGATTGTGAACAGCACGTCCCCGGGCTCCACGTGGTCGCCCTTGAGCCTGTACAGGTAAACCCCTGCGCCCTTGTCCCCGGGCGCGCCCGCAATCCTGCAAATCTTTGAAATTGCCTTGTTGTCTATGTGGCTTATCTTGCCGCCGCGCTCGGCCTTGACCTCGTATTTGTACTGGCCGATGGGCATGTCGTCGCTCTTGAGCTTCGGGTTCCCGCCCTGCAGCCCTATTATCTCCCTCATCTTCGCGAGCGCCTTCCCGTTTTCAAGGAAGTGCTCTGCCACTTCGTATCCCTTGCCTTTCTCCACCTTTCCGGTAAGTTCTATTGCCTTGCCCGCCACTATCAAACTCTTGTGCCTGAGGTCCTCGGGGCCCGAGCCCTCCAGCACCTGCAACACGTCCCGCGCCTCCAGCGCGGGCCCAATCCCGTTCCCTATGGGCTCGCTCCCGTCCGTTATGAGCGCCTCCACGTTCATGCCGAGCATGTTCCCGATCTTGAGGAAATCCTGCGCGAGCTCCTGCGCGTCGTGCATGGAGGCGATCTTCGTGCCCCTTCCAATCGGTATGTCTATGACTACGTGCTGCGCGCCCACGCTCTTTTTCTTCGCCAGTATTGAGGAAAGCAGCACCCCCCTCGGGTCCAGGCTGAGCGGGTTCCTTATCTTTATCAATTTGTCGTCCGCGCTCGCGAGGTTGAGGCCTCCGCCCCACACTATCGCGCCGCCGCTTTTTTGCACAATCT
>JAKANX010000030.1 GCA_021823425.1 Microcaldota archaeon | reverse complement strand
GGCGCCCACGAGGAACTGAGGAGGATGGGCGCGACGTTCATCCCGGGGGAGGAGATACGGGCGGATGTCGGGGACCTAATCGGGCTTTACATCAACGAGCTAATACCTAGAAAGACCGCGTTCATGGAGGCGGTGGACATGGTGAGGGAGCAGGGCGGAGTGGTTTACATGCCGCACATGTACGATGCGCGGAGGAGGGGGGTCCCGGATGCGGAGCTTGCTGCGAAGGCGGATGTGATAGAGGTGCTCAACGGCCACTGCACGCCCGAACACAACGCGATGGCATTGGAATTCGCGGAGAAAAACAACATGCTCATGGGCGCTGGAAGCGACGCGCACCTTCTTAACGAATTCGGAAAATGCTGCGTGGAGACGCCTGAATTCGACGTAGGGGAGCCAAAAGAGTTCCTCAGGGCGCTCAAGAAGGGCAAGATAATGGGGAAGGCTGAGCCGGCGATTAAAGGGCTGCACGCGGCAGTGAAAATCGGAAAGAAGCTGTTCAGGCTTTGAGTTAAAGCCAGTCTTCTATTTTCTTCTGCGCTCCCTTTTCCTTGAGCGATTTCTCCATCCCGTTGAGTACCCTGTCCACGCGCTCTTCGGAAAAGTCGTGCTGCTCCACCAATAGTTTTCGCGCTGCATCTGTGTCCAATTGCCCGGGCTTCGCGGGCCCGGTATCCTCCACCGGCGGATTGAGGAAGAAGTCGAAGATGCCTTCTGCGTCCTCCTTGAATTCGTAACCGTATTTCGTTTTCACGTAGGATTTCGCGTCCGCGAGCGTCTTGTGCTCCTTGACGATTTTGAGCGCGGTCTTTGCGCCCACGCCCTTTACGCCCTCGTTGAAATCGGTCCCGCTGAGCATGCCGACGAGGATGACCTGCTCGCGCTCAAGCTGGAGCGTGGACAGCACCTCGTCGAACACTATTTCCTCGGGCTCCACGAGCACGTAGCGGTCCTGCCTAGGAACCTTCCTCTTGCCGGTTATGGAAAGGTTGCGCAAAAGGCGCGGCGAGCCGAAGAGTATGGAATCGTAGTCCTGCGACGCGGAGGCGTACGCGAGCCCCTTTTTCACCATGTGCGCGGCCTGTGCCTCGCCTTCGCTGGGCGCCTGCATGAACGGGATGCCGAGCGCCGTGAGCAGCGCCTTGGCCTCGGCGACCATCTCGGGCGTGAGCCTGCTGGTCGCCTGCGCGAATTTCTTTGCCTCCTCAATTCTTCCGTAATCTAGGGCCTCGCGCCATTTCGCTTCGGCTTCCTTCTTGGCCTCCTTCCTCCTTTCAATCTCCTTTGCCTTGAAGCCAGGGGGCTTGCCGTCAAAGACGAAAACGGGCTTTATCCCGTTTTCTATCATGCGGGCGTTCCTGTAAAGGAGCCCGGAAAGGTGCCCCGTGGGCCGCCCTTTGAAGTCCATGAGCGGGGTGCCGTCCTCCTGCCGGATGGATGCGAGGAACTGGTAAAGCACGTTGAACGCGTCGAATGCGACAATCCTGCCGCCGAGCGCCTCCAGCGTAGTTGGGTGCCTTGGCACGAGGTCTCCTAAGTCAACGCCCATCTGTTCACGCTCATTTCTTTTTCTTGTCCCCCTTGCGCTCTATTAGGGCGACGTCCATGAGAGTCAGTTCCTTTTTCCCGTAGCCGGCCTGCGCCTCGGTCTGCACCGAGCTTTCGGTCTCTACCAGCCTTATCTTGAAGAATTTCTCCAGCTTGCGCGCAAGGTCCAGGGTGGGAAGCGCCTTCTCCTTTTCCACGTGCTCCAGATAGTTCGCCTTCTCGGCAATCTTGAGCCCGAGCTGCTCGAAGGTGAGGCCGGCCTTTTCCCGCGCGGATTTGAGCAGCTTCCCGTAGCCGTCAACGATGTCCTCCTCGTTGCGCACCCTCCTGCTCACAAGCGGCGCGGGGCCCCCTGTGCCTGACTCGGAATTGAAGAAATAGAGCACCTTGCCGCTCCTTGCGCACGAGCCGCACAATGAGAGCTTCGCCCCCTCCAGGGAAACGAGCGCGACCGCCTCGCGCTTTCCGCAAACTTCACAGTCCATGATACCACCACGCTGATTTTGATCCTCCCCGTTTTGCGGGGCTTTCACCGATTCGTCGGCGAAACGGACCGCAAACTTCACAATCCATGTAATCACCGCACGGGGCCGGCGTCCAGTCAGCCGGAAGACCCTATAAAATGGCTAATTATATAAACTTCGTCATCCCTTTTATCCCTTATGCTTAAGACACCCCTCATTATTCTCCTAGGAATAGCACTGCTCGTCCTCGTGGTAAACCTTCCGGTGCACGCGCTGGTGAAATTCGGGCTGGGGATAGCCGCGATGTTCGGGATTAGCAAGCTCCTGGGCGGCCAGTTGGGAATAAAGGACGATTTCGGAATGCTCATGGTCAGGAGCAAGGCCGGACTCGGGGCGATAGAGGCGCTTGCAAGAAACGGGGAGGCGTGGAAGCTTTTCGCCGACCTCGGAACCGTTGTGGCGTACGGGCTGCTTGCGTTCTTCATACTCAAGCGGGAACCCAGGCAGAAATTCGCAATCATGGTGGCTGGGCTGGCGCTGCTCACGCTCATTTCGTACTTCGTTGCGCCTGCGGTTTTCCCGTTCCTTCTGCAGGCGATAGGCGGCGCGGGATTGGGAACCAAGGCGGCCGCGTCGGCGGGCGCGAGCTACGCGTATTTCGCGACCGCGATACTTTACGCAGGGGGAATGGCGCTCACCGTTTTCGCGAGCCTCATGGCCTACACGGGAGTGATACTTTCAGCCCTTGCGAGCACCCTTCTCCAGGGCACGGACCAGATGAACAAGACCGCGCCGGGAGCGACGCTCATACTTCCGGGCGTGAACATACCGTTCGCGGAGGGGATAATCGCGCTCGCCCTCATACTGGTTGTGCACGAGGCAAGCCACGCGGTGCTCTCGCGGATTGCGAAAATCAGGATTCTCTCTTCGGGAGTTGTTTTGTTCGGAGTGCTGCCAATAGGGGCGTTCGTTGAGCCGGACGAGGACCAGCTCAGGAAACTTGATGCGGAGAGGCAGACGAGGGTGCTGGTCGCGGGAAGCGCGGCGAACCTCTTCACCTCGCTTCTGGTGTTCTTCGTCTTCCTCGCGTTCCTTTACGCGACCGTGCCGTTCAAGGAAAGCGGGCTGCTCGTGATTGGGGGGAACCACACCGGCGACGTGCTGCACACGATAAACGGGGTGGACGCGCTCACTTTCCTGCAGGGGGCGAGCAACCAGACCAAGTACAACAGCACGCTCGCGTTCGGGAGCGACAAGGGGGCTTACAGCGGCACGATAACCAAGGGGACGCTCTATGACCTCTCGTCCATGTTCTTCCTGGCCCGGTATTCCAACCCGGCGCTGCAATTCATTTACAACCTGCTCGGGCTCGTTTTCTCGCTGAATTTCGTGATAGGGATGGTCAACCTCCTGCCCCTTCCGCTGTTCGACGGCTACAGGGTGATGGAGATAAACGTGGACAAGAAGGTGGTGGTGACCGCCGTTTCTTTGGTTACGGCGCTCGCCTTCGTGGTCAATTTCCTTCCCTGGCTTTTCTAGTCTCCTTTTCAAGCGCCCGCTGGATTGCAATCTTGAGCGAATCGTTCACTCCGAGGGAGAAAACGAGCGCGTAGACGGCCACGAAAAGGATCTGCCCGATTGGAAGCGGCTTCATTCCTAAGAGCCCGAACGTGCCTATCGCGGCCCCTGCGAGCAGGTCCAGCCCGAGTGCTGCTGACATCGTGGCGCTTGGCCGCGAATCCCAGAACCTCCCTTTCTCGCGCACCGAGAGCACGGAAAAGATTGCGAAAAAAAGCAAAAGCTCGAAGCTGAACGTGTTCAGGGACTGCGGGTCCGCGAGCATGCCGAATGAGACGGAGCCTATGTAGAGAAGGCCTAGGGCCTCGGCGACCATCGCTATGCCTAGGAGGGCGCCGATTGCCGCGAGCCGGTCCACGTCCCATTTCTCCGGGGCGCGGGACCATTTCACGTTGTCGGTGGACAGCGAAAGCTTCACGAAATCCGTCATGAAAATCACGAGCAGCATCGCGGAGGAGGAGATGGCGTATTGGCCCGTGGCCATGAACGCGAGCACCACGAAACCGGTCTTGAGCACGGTCCTGCTGATTTTGTTGAGCACCCACGTGTTTATGCGCCGGAATATGGAGCGGCCCACCTCGACTAGGCCCAGGATGTTCACGAGCCCTTCCTGGGTGAGCACCGCGCTCGCCGAGCCTTTCGCAACGTCGGTGGCGCTGCTGACGGCGATTCCGACTTCCGCCTGCCTGAGCGCGGGCGCGTCGTTCACCCCGTCGCCGGTCATGCCCACCACGTGGCCCTGGGATTGCAGGCCTTTCACTATCTCGTACTTGTCGCCGGGGTATATTTCCGCTATTACGGAGTTTTTCTCGGCCGCCTCGGACAGGCTCCCGCTGGCCCTGGCTTCGGACAGCCTTGTCGAGCCTCCATCAAGGCCTATCGCGGTCGCGATTTCCCTCGCAATCGGCAGCGCGTCGCCTGTAAGCATCTTCACGGAAATGCCGAGGCTTTTCAGCTGGTTTATGAACGAATTGGAATCCTTGCGGGGGGGGTCGTTGAGCGCAACGAGGCCGGCGAGGGCCTGCCTGCCGCCTTTTTCCCTGGAAACGGCGAGCGTCCGGTATCCTTTTGCCGCGAAGGCGCCCACGCGCGCCTCCAGCTCCGCGCGCATGCCTGCATCGATGCCGCACGCATCGCAGATGGAGCCCACGGAGCCCTTCATCACGGTGAATGTCCTCCGGCCCTGCGCGATTTCTGCCTCGGTGCGGCGGGTCTTCGGATCGAACGGCGAGAAACTTTTTTGCACGAAGCCCTTGGCGAGCCCCTTTGGCGCGGCCCGTATGAACGCCATGTCTATGGGATCGCGGTTGGCCTCCTGGGACGCGAGCGCGCCGAAAAGCAGCACCTCTTCCCTGCTTGCGCCCTGGAGCGCGAAGACTTCCGCTACGGCGAGCCTGTTCTCGGTCATCGTCCCGGTCTTGTCCACGCAGAGCACGTCCATTCCCGCGGCGTCCTCCGGGGCGCTCAGCCTTGTGACCAGAACGCCTTTTTTGGAAAGCTCCATGGAGCCCACTGCCATGCTCACGGTGAACATCGCCGGGAGCGCGACCGGAATGGCGCCGAGCAGCAGGACGAGCATCAGCGGCAGTATGTCAAGCGGGTTGCCGCCCCGGAAAAGGGAGAACGCGAACGTGAGCGCGAGGAGCGCGAGGACGATTACGAAAAGCAGCCTGACCACGCGGCCGATTATCTCCTCGGAATGGAGCTTGGGGCGCGCGGACTGGACCAGCTGCGCGGTTTTCCCGAAAAAGGTGGAGGCCCCGGTAAGGGTCACGGTGCCGAGGCATTCGCCCCGCGTTATCACCGAGCCCGCGTAAAGCGCGACGCCCTCATTCTTTTCCACGCCGAGGGATTCGCCCGTGAGCGCGGATTCGTCCGCGGAAACCTCGCCTCGGGTTATTTGCACGTCAGCGGGGACGAAGTCGCCTATCCGAATCCTCACCGCGTCGCCGGGCACGAGCTCGCGCGCCGGAATGAGGCGCCAGGCCCCGGAGCGCAGGACGCGCGCGTTTACCTGCAGCCTCTTCTTGAGCGCCTCCACGGCATTCGAGGCGTTGCGCTCCTCGGCGAAGCTTATTATCGCGTTGAGCACGAGAAGCGCGGAGACCGTGTAAAGGTCGGACTGCCTTCCCAGGTACCAGGACAGGAGCATTATGGCCTCCAGCATCCATGCGCCGAGGCCCCAGAATTTCGAGAGGAAAAGGAACAGCGGGTTTTCCTTTTTCTCCTCCACCTCGTTGAACCCGTATTTGCGCAGCCTCTCCCCGGCTTCCGCATCGCTGAGCCCCCTATTCGCATCCGCTTCCGGAGCCTTTTTCATCCTCGCCGGCATTTGTTTACCCCATCAAAACGGTACGATAACGCCGGGGAACCGTATAAACCTATGGGCAAAACGTCACCGGACAAATTGCGCCTCGGGTTCGGGCGACTTTTTCTTGACTTCCCTTGGGGCTTTGCGTATCACGGAATTTATGTAGCGCCGCTTGGCCGCCTCATACTCCGCCGTGCGCTCCGCCGACTCCCGCTTCACGCCCTCGTACTTCCTCGCTTCCGCCGGGTGCTTCTTGAGGTAATCCCTGAAGAACACCCACAGCCTGTAGGCGTTGGAATCGCGGCCGCGCACGTACACGTGAACCCCGTAATATTTGGCTTTGAAAACAATCGAGCCGAAGAGCAGCGGGGAATGGGTTTCCGAAAGCCCGCTCATCTGGAATCCCAATGCGGCCAGCTTGGAGAGCGTGCCCTGCAGCTCCCGGTCTTTGACAGACAATGCGATGTCAATGGCGTTCTTGCCGCTCAGCCCGGCCACGGCGCTGCTTCCCACGTGCTCAAGCAGCGCCTGCGGGAGCGCCGAAAGAATGACGCCCTTGAGCTCTTTGAAAACCAGCGGGCTGTCCGGGTCGTAATCGCCGTACCTGATTGAAGCCGGGTCGTATTTGCCTATCGTCCCCATGTGTTTCAACTATGCTTATTGGCGGCGGTATTTTAATCGGTTGGGGTGCCGCCCTAGCGGAGCCCGCATCATCCCGCGATGCCCGGCGAGGGCAGCGCCTGGAACGTGAAGAAATCTAATGCCAGCTTGAGCGCGAAGAGCAGCAGTATCGCCGCGAACGCCTTCTTTATCAGCTCGTCGTTCACGAACCCGCCCTGCGCCATCTTCCACGAGCCGATGAACGCGCCCACGAACGCCGCGGCCCCCGTGAGGCCCATTAGCGCGTAATCCAGCTGCGGAGCAACGGCGATGTGGCTCGCGAGGCCGAAAAGCGAGGCGAAGAACACGACCGGGTGCGAGAGCACCGAGGCTTTCTTGGGCGCGAAGCCCGATTCTATGAGGAACGGAACAAGGAATATGCCGCCTCCCACGCCGAGCAGGCCGCTCACGGTCCCGGTCACGCTTCCGGCCGCGCCGCGCGTCGCAACCGTTGAGACGGATGCGCCTATTTCCTCCACGAATCCCGCCTCCTCCTCCTTCAGGATTGCGTCTTTCTTGGCCGGCTTGCCCTTCCATAGCACCATGCGAAGGGCGCCCGCGAGCAGGACGAGCGAGAAAATGCCTATTATCACCCGCGCGGGAAGCACCGTGGAGAACCATGCGCCTATGGGCGCGCCCACGAGCGTGCCTGCGAATATCCAGAACGCGGCCCGAAGGTCCAGCAACTTGCGGTAGTTGAAGGTCGCGGTGCCGGAGGTCACCATGTTGAGGAAAAGTCCTGCGGGGACCGCGGCTTCGAGCGGGATGCCGAGCCAGAGGAAAATGGGGACGTACACGGACGCGCCGCCCAGCCCGAGAAGGGCGAACACGCCCGAGAGCGCGAACACCACGAGGAACGCGATTATCACCGGGTCCATAGCAAGCATTAAGTGCGGGACGCGTTATAATGATATCGGGCGGTTTTCCGCCGCGGTGGTTCGCATGGCCAAGACTTTCAACTACCAGGGCGTCGCGATAACCTGGTTCGGGCATTCCAGCTTCCTTCTCGAGCACGGCGAGGAGGCGATTTACATAGACGATTACGCGGCCCGCGGGACCGAGCGCAAGGCGAGCATAATAATACACACGCACAGCCACTACGACCACTGCGCGAGCACGCCCATGCTGGCAGATTCCAAGACCGTTTACGCGGGAATGTGCGGCAAGCACGCACGGGACCTCATCGGGAACAGGCTCAAGATACGCGGAGTGCAGATAGAGTTCGTGGAGGCGTACAACATAACCAAGCCGTTCCACCCCAAGGGAACCGGATGCGGCGTGATAATCACCCTCGGCGGCGTGCGGATTTACCACGCGGGGGACACTGATTTCATACCCGAGATGGCGCAGGTGAGATGCGATGTCGCGCTGCTCCCGATAGGGGGGCACTACACCATGGACGAGAAGGAGGCCGCGGACGCGGTCAAGGCGATAACCCCGAAGGTCGCAATCCCCATGCACTACGACTACATATCCAACACCAAGGCTGACGCCGGATATTTCAAGAAGCTGGTGGAGTCCAATTTTTCAAACACGAAAATAGTGATTCTGGGTTAGGAAGCTCGCGGGCAAAACTGGATTGTACAAATCAGTGGATTTCCGGCTGCGCCGGAAAGACAGTCGCCCACGCGGGGCGACTGGATTTACCAGTGGAAAGCACGGGTTCCTATATATTATATATTATATATGCTAATAATAAGAACGGGCTCGGGCTTCCGGGACCGAAAAACAGGCTGGAAACGGCCAAGGGTGAATGGCATGGCAGATGAGGATTTTGAGGAAGTGGGCGGAAGCGAACCGCAGCAGCAGGAAGGCCAGGGAGCAGGAAGGCGGCCGGACCTGCGCATCGTCCAGCCGATAACGGACAAGGACGGGAAGACCATTTTCAAGGGAGTCGGCGCCATGTGGAAGAGCGTGAGCAAGAACGGCAACGAGTTCTACACGCTCAAGATAGGGGAACTGAAGCTGCTCGTTTTCCCGAACACCCCGAGGGACCAGTAGGAAGCGGAATGAGACTAAAACGAAAATGAAGTGATTGAAATGGCGGAGAAAAAAGAGAAGGAGGAGAAGGAGAGCAAGTTCAAGAACTACGCGGAGCTCGAGGACCTTCCGGGAATTGGGCCGGCGACCGCGGAGAGGCTCAAGGCTGCGGGGTACAAGGACGTCGCGTCCATCGCGCCTGCGACGCCGCACGAGCTCGCCGAGGTCGGGGACATCGGGGTAGAGGCCGCGAAAAAGGCGATAGAGGCCGCCAAATCTTCAATCGAAATCGGGTTTGAGACCGCTGACCTGGTGTTTGAAAGGAGGAAGACGATAGGGAAGATAAAGACCGGCTCCTCGGAGCTGGACGAGCTGCTCGGCGGAGGAGTGGAGACGCAGGCGATTACGGAGTTCTTCGGCAGGTTCTCGAGCGGAAAGTCCCAAGTGGGCTTCCAGCTCGCGGTCAATGCGCAGCGTCCGCGGGAACAGGGCGGGCTCGGGGGGAAAGTCATATTCGTGGACACCGAGAGCACATTCAGGCCGGACAGGATTGTCCAGCTCGCCGAGGCAAACGGGATGGACCCGACCGAGACGCTCAAAAACATATTCATCCAGAGGGCGGAGAATTCGGACCACCAGATGCTGCTCGTGGAGAGGGCCGAGACGCTCCTCAAGGAGAACAACGTGAAGCTCATAATAATGGACTCGCTCACGTCCCACTTCCGCGCGGATTACATCGGAAGGGGCGCGCTCGGGGACAGGCAGCAGAAGCTCAACAAGCACATCCACCTGCTCCAGAAGCTCGCGGACACCTACAACGTGGCGATATACATCACCAACCAGGTGATGGACAACCCGGCGATAATGTTCGGGGACCCGACCACGCCGATTGGAGGGCACGTGCTCGCGCACGCAGCGACCTTCAGGGTGTACGTGCGCAAGAGCAAGGAGGAAAAGCGCATCGCTAGGCTCGTGGACTCGCCCAACCTTCCCGACGGGGAGCGCGTGTTCAAGGTCACGCCCGAAGGGATAAGGGATTAGTTTTTATTTACTTTTTTTGGCCCGGCGGGAAACTGCCGGGCTTATCCCCACTTCTTTTCAAAATCACTGGCCGGCGAAGTCCCTGGGGCTCTTGCCCTTGGGGAAAACCTTTTGGCCGGCGCATTTTACCGGGAGCTGGAATTCCTCGGAAATTTTCAGGAGCTCGTGCAGGGGAAGCACGCGGGTGCAGGTGAGGAAGGGGACTTTCCCGTACGGGGTTTCCTCCCTCTCAAGCATGAAGTCCTGCCTCTGGCGCATTCCCGCGACCGTGACATTGAGCGTCGCCTTTCCCTGCTCAAGAAGTTTTTGCCTTTCCATGTCAAACATCCACGAAATCCACTGTGCGGTCCCCTATTACGGTTACAACGTCTTTCTCGCCTAGTTCTATTATCTTCTGCCCGTCCAGAATCAGGTCCGAGGCGCCCTCGCCCGTAATTGTTATTTCGCTCGCGACGGGCACGATTTGGGGCCTAAACGCGCGGAGGTACGGGCAGATGGGGACCAACTCAACCATGAAATTGGCGCGGTCCAGCACGAAGCCGCCTGCGGAATACGCGTAGCCGCTCGCGCCTGTCGGAGTGGCGACGATTATCCCGTCGCCGCCGAAGCGGTGCTCGTCCCTGCCGAATTTCACGCTTATGAAGACGAAATTGTGCCTGCGCGAATGCACCACCGCGTCGTTTATCGCCCAGCCCGCTTCGTTCCCGTTTATTTTCACCGAGAGCGCGGTGCGCTCCTCCACCTCAAGTTTCTTCATCTTGAGGATTTTCTCCAGCGCGGGCTTCCAGTTCTTGTTGCTGGCCTGGCAGACCTTGCTCTGCGTGCCGCCGATTGCGAATATTGCGCCTTGGGCTTGGTCCTTGGCGTAGAAAATCGTGCCGTCGCCGCCAATCATTAGCGTGACGTCCTCCCCAAATGAAACGAGCTGCTGCTTGCGCGAGCGCAGGAGCGACTCTACCTCGGTTTGGAGCTTTTTCGCCCATTCCTTCTGCGGATTAGTGATGATTTTAAATTTCATTGCAAGACCTGCACGTAGATTTTCCTTTCCCTCGGCCCGTCCGCCTCCACAAGGAGGATGCACTGCCACGTCCCGAGCGCGAGCCTGCCCTTGTCCATGGGAACTAGGACGCTTGGCTTGATGATTGCGGAAATGAGATGGGCCTCCGCGTTGGAATCCACCTTGTTGTGCCTGTAATCTGCAGGGGG
>JAKANX010000029.1 GCA_021823425.1 Microcaldota archaeon | reverse complement strand
AGGCGCCCCTGGACAAGCAGTCAATAATGAAAACCGCTGCCATGCGCAAGCCCGGCCCCGGCCGCGCGCAGGAGCCGAAGTTCGCCGAGGAGCGCTTCGCCGAACTCACGGGCATCCTATTCGGGAAGCCGCTAAAAGGAATGAATCAGTACGAAAAATGGCTCAGGGCCTACGCGAACCGGACCAAAACCGTGCGCTCGGCGTTCGGCGACGAGGACCTTGAAGTGGCGGACTACGCGGATTTCTTCTCCTATCCCGAGGGCCGGATTGTGAAGGAGGCGGATTCGTTCGCGATGGGCAGCTCGCTTTCTTTCGATTCCTCCATAGAGTCGGAGCCCTCGCTCGCGGGAGTGAAAAAGCAAATAGGGAAAATAGCCTTCTTCCACGCGGGCTACACCGCGGGCAAGGTGGAAAACGTGCAGGAGAGCCACATAAACATCCAGAGCTCGAACTGCTACCGCAGCACGCTGAACCTGGAATCCAAGAATTGCGTGCACAGCTTCTATTCTTTGGAATCGGACACCGTGTTCGGCTGCAACTCCGCGCGCAAGTCCTCGTTCCTGCTCAAGTGCTGCCAGGCCACGCGGTGCGCCCGTTGTTTCGAGATAGACTCGTGCATGGACTGCACCGATTTGTATTTCTCGCACGATTGCGAGAACGTGCGCGATTCCATGTTCTGCTTCAATACGAAAAACAAGACGAACGCGATTGGGAACGTGGAGCTTCCGCCGCAGGAGTACAGACGCATCAAGGCGATGGTGCTTGGGGAGATAGCCTCGCGGCTGGAAAAGGAAAAGAAATTGGGCCTTAGCGTGTTCAACCTCAAATCAGGATAGGGCTTCCAGTATCTCCTTGGAAGCTCTAACGGAAGTTCCCATTTCCCCGAGTATGCGCTCGTGCTCCTCCTTCTTGGAAGTGAACGTGAGGTCTGAGCAGAAAACGACCCCATAGCCGCGCAGGCGCGCGCCTGCCGCGGTCGCATTGCAGCAGATGTCCGTCATCGTCCCCGTTATTATCACGGTCCTGATTTCCCTGCCGCGCAGCTCCCTGTCCAGCGCGGTCCCTGAAAAGGCGTCATTCTTGCCCTTGTCCAGCACGATGTCCTGCTCAGGTGCGATGCCCTTGTGTATCCTCCAGCCGTGCGTGTTCTGCCTCAGCGCCTTTCCCTTGCTTTCCCTGTGCCGGGTGTAAATTACGAGCACGCCCAGTTCCCTGCATTTGGCTATGAATTCGCTGAACTGCGGCAAGCTATCGCGAATGCCCTTCACTTCGAAAATTGCGCCGTCTTCCACGAAATCGTTCTGCATGTCTATCACGAGCAGCGCCGTGTTCCTTGCGTCCATAATCCTATTTAAGCCCTCCCCGGTTAAAACCTTTATGAAAATAATTCCCTGCTCCGAGTGCGGAAAGCCCTCCGCAGTGAACTTGGCCTACGCCGCGCGCCACCTTTGCGCCGGGTGTTTCATAACCCATTTTGAAAAGAGGTTTTTCCGCACCGTGCGCGAATTCGGCATGGTGAGGCCGCGCGAGCGCATAGCGGTCGGGCTTTCCGGGGGAAAGGACAGCGTCGTCCTCCTCCACCTCCTTTCCAAGCTCAGGAAAAAGCTTCCCTTCGAGCTTTCCGCAATAACCATTGACGAGGGAATCAAGGGATACCGCGAAGCGACGCTGAAAGTCGCAAAAAAGGAGTGCAGGAAGCTCAAGGTCCCGCTCAAGGTTCTCACGTTCAAAAAAGACTCCGGCTACTCCCTTGACCAGATGATGAAAAAGACGAATGCGGCGGCATGCAGCTGGTGCGGCGTTTTCCGCCGCTACCTCCTGAACAAGGGCGCCCGCGAGCTCAAGGCGGACAAGATAGCGATAGGCCACAACCTTGACGACGTGGCGCAGACCGTGCTCATGAACATGATGCGCAACGAGCCGCTGCGCCTCCTGCGATTTTTGGAGCCGCTTTCCGACGACGCGCACCTAATTTCCCGGATAAGGCCGCTCCTGCGCACGCCCGAGCGCGAAGTCGCGATGTACGCGCTGCTCAAGGGAATTGAAATCAAGTATTCGGAATGCCCCTACGCGCACCAGGCGTTCAGGCAGCACGTGAAGGGCCAGCTCAACGCGACCGAGGAAAAATACCCCGGCACCAAGCAGCGGATACTCGCCTCGTTCATTGAAATGGAATCCCTGATGCGCAAAGGAATTGAAGGGCAGGAATTCCGGATTTCACACTGCTCGGCGTGCGGCGAACCAACCCCTGCGCCGCGCAAGGGCATGGAAGAGGACGAGCGCTCGCGCACCTGCATGCACTGCAGGATGGTCGGCCAGCTAAGGTGAGTTCCGGCAAACGTTTATTTGCCTGCCTCCCATATCTAAGCCATGCCTTCGCTCGAACAAAGGGTAAGCAGCATAGAATCCCGCAATTCCAAAGTGGAGTCGGACAAGGCATGGGAGACGAGCTGGTCGCGCCGCCTCCTCATCGCGCTTTTCACTTACCTTGCAATCGCCCTCTACCTCAACGCGATAAGCATTCCGAACCCGTGGCTGAACGCGATAGTCCCTGCATTCGGATTCCTCCTTTCAACGCTCACCCTTCCTTTTTTTAAGGAACTCTGGCTCAAATACTCGTACGGGGAACGGTGATTGCATATGGCGCTCAAGGGTCTTACAAGGGAAGAGGCGGAATTCGCGCCCCCTCCACTGATGGAAATGATGCAGAAATTCGCATCTTTGAAAGGCTCCCCGTCCGAAACGGTGAAAATGACCGTTGGAAAGGAGTCCGGAAACAACTTTGAGGTCACGCTGCAGTTCTTCAGGAAGCAGGGCGCGGAAAAGGCCGAAACAATCACCGGGCGCGCGAGCGTGGAAAACGGCAAGGCGGTGGTGCGCGCGCTGGACGGCTCTGTTGTCGGACGTTTCGAGCGCGACGACCTGTTCGTGCCCAACGAGGCGGGCAGGCGCACGTCCCAGCTCACCCCCTCAAAAGTGATTAAGAAAACCATTACCGTGAGCGGGCTTCCCGTGGAAGGCGCGATAAATTCGGCCGTGCGCGAGGCGGGCCGCAAAAACCTCCCTCCTGCGAAGGCGGCCGAAATCGCGGTTGAAAACGTGAAGAAAAACAGGCTGATGAGGGAATCGGAGCTGGGAAAATCCGGGGTGCTTGAAAAAATGCAGCCCAAGGACGTGAATTTCATAATGCGCGACGGAAAGGAAACGAAGAACCCCTTTGACGCGGATTCCACCAAGGGAATTACGATTGAAACGCAAGGCGAGGGCGCAAGGCCCGGAAAATCCGGGCGCCCAGCCCCCAAAAGCGCGATTCCGAGCAGGAGCCAGCCCCCTCTTGCAAGCGAGGATGTTTCCTTCTCCATGCGGAAGGAAGGAAAGAAGACCGTGCTCATCCTCGGGGGGCCCGCGGCAGAGCGCATAATAGGGGAGGCGCACGGCGACCGGCTGGGCATGAAGAACCTCATGCTCGCCCATCCGGAATTGGCCGAAATCGCAAGAAACGCGAAAATAGAGCAGATTTCCGCAATCACCGAGGCAGGAAGGCGCTTGATAAAGATAAGCGGATACATGGGCTGAACAGATGGAAATCGTATTCCTGGGCACAGGAGGGGGCAGGATAAACCTTCTCCTGCAGAAGCGCTGGACCGGCGGCTTCCGAATAAACGGCAGCCTCAACATCCATGTGGACCCGGGCCCCGGGGCGCTCGTCCACGGGCTTGAATGCGGCCAGAACCCCACGCACCTTGGCGCGTTGATACTGAGCCACGCGCACATAGACCACTGCTCGGACGCTAACGTGCTCATTGAGGCCATGAGCAACCACGCCCTGGGCAAGGGCGGCATCCTGATAGGGAGCAGGAACGCGCTTTCCATAGGGAAAGGCGCGCTCACAGAATTCCACCTCTCCAAGCTCAGCGAGGTTTACGAGGCCAGGTGGGGCGAATCGAAAACATTCAAGACGGCAAAAGGCGGATTTTCAATAGAAATACTCAAGGCGATGCACGAGGAGGAGAGCACGTTCGGCTTCAGGCTCCGCATGGACGGCTTCACCATTGGATACACAAGCGACACTGAATATTTCGAGGGCATGGAAAGGCAGTATTCAGGCTGCGACTACCTGATACTCAATGCGATGAAGCCCGAGGCGGACAGCTACGGGAGGCACCTCACCACGGACAACGCGATACGCATACTCAAGGCGGCGAAGCCGAATATGGCGCTACTTTCACATATGGGAATGAAGATGCTGCGCGAGGGCCCGCAAAAGGAGGCCGCGCGCATAGAAAAGGAGAGCGGCGCGCGCACGCTCGCAGCGAGGGACGGCATGGTGCTCAAGCCCGGGCTGGAAAAATTCCTAGATTAGGTAAGAGACGGCGAGACCGGCCAAAAATGAAGCCGCATTCGCCGCAAGGCTTATCCCCGCGGCCTTTTTCCAGCCTATTTTCCTGAATAAAATGAAATAGGCCCCCGCCTCGGCCGCAAATGCGAACAGCTCGGAGAGCGCTATTTGAATGGGATAGCCGAGCCCGAGGAGGGGAAACGCGAACCACACCAAAGGAAGCGTGAGCGAATTCGCCATGATGGAATTCCCCGCAATAAGCCCAGCCCCGTATTCCCTGCGCAAAAGGAAAAGCAAAGCCGCCGTTTCAATCGCGAGCGTGAACGCGTATGCCTGGAGGAAATTCAGTTCCATTTTCCGTTCCTTGCGAGGAAAAGCGCGGCAAGCACCGCGGGAAGCAGCGCCGCAGGCGCGCACGCGCCGCTGGACCAGCTCCTGCTGGCCATCTCGCCTGTGGGCGCGTTTATCCGGATGTCATACGAGCCGCCCTGGTTGAAGTTCATGCCCTCGCTGCGCATCTGCGTCCCGTTGAACATGTATGTGAAATACCCGCTCTTCGGGTAGAAGCACGGGCTCAGCTTGTAGAAATTCCACTCGTTGTTGCTGCACGCGCCATTTTTGCACGCGAACGCGGCGGTGCTTCCCCAGTTCCTGAGCGCCTGCTCGTCGGCGATGCAATGGTACACCACCGGCTCCACTGCCGCGTACGGGGAACCCCTGTAACTGAAGCTTACGGTTATGTCCGGCTTCGGCGGCGTGGGCCCCACGTCCGCGAACAGCCCTGCGGCGAGCAGGGCGAACCCCAGAATTGCAATCCATTTCATATACGCACACCCCGTTTGAATATTCCTGCGCAAGCAAGCGCTCCCGCAAAAGTAACGAATGCGAGCGGGCACAGCCCCGGCCTCGTGGTCGTCTTTTTCACGCTTCCGCCGTCCAGGTCTACTTCCACCTTATATAAGAGCGATTCGTTGAACGCCATGTTCCCGGTGCTGCCGTACCCGCTCACCCCGTCCAGCGCGTACTGGAACCGGCCCTCGGGCGGGTAGAAGCACGGGTTGAACTTGTAGAACCATCCTCCTCCGTTCGTGCAGGTCCCCCCGTTGCAGGCGAAGTTCACAACCCGCTGCCCCACGGGCGAGGAAGCGTCCCCGTCATTCTGGAAAGTGCAATTGTATGCGAGCTGCACGTTCCCCGTGTACGGGGCGCCGCCCTTGATGAAATTCACAGTTATGGAAGGGGGCGCAGGCGAAGGCCCCACGTCCGCGAATGCGAGGCAAAAGAGCGCAAAGAGAGCTGCGAAAAGCGCGAGTTTTCCCATGCCCTGCATTCGGATGCGCGGATTATAAACTTTCCCGCGCATTTAGGGTTGCGCACATTTTTTTTAGCTGCGCAGCACCCAAAGGCTTGAAAGGTGAAAAACAAAATGGGAATAACTCTTTATCTTGAGCGGAAGAAGGGCGAAATATCCGTTAGGGAGCCCCAGGACGTAAGCTCGCTGCAGAACGGGTTCTACGGCGAGATGAAAAAAGGCGTAATCAGCCTGGAGCCCGAGGAGGCCCTCTACATGATGGACATAAGGAACGCTTCCTGCATAGACGAGGCGTCCAACACCTACACGTTCAACGACATCGCCTCCTTATTTTTGAAAAGGAAAAAGCTCCTCGCGCGCTACCTGACCTTCAAGGACTGGCGCGACCGCGGGCTCATGACCCAGCCGAGCGCCAAGGCCAAGGGGAACTACGGCCGCACGTCCGCCAAAAGATACAAGGGCGGCACGTTCAGGATAGACCCGTACGCATTGCAGGGCGTGTTCTTCAGCGACGACCTCATCACGATAATTGACGACGAGGCCAGCGGGAAGGAGCTCTACGAGAAATACTGGATAGGCCAGTTCGGCACCTACAAGGCCGCGCACCGCGGAAAAATCGCCAAGCTGGACGTTTACGAGACCCTCTATCTGCTCAAGCACGGCAACCTAACCCTGAAGAACGCGAAGCTTGACGACGTGTGGAAGGAGGCTGACGGGCGCATAAAGTATTTCGAGGACATGTACGCGGTGTACGAGGACTGGAGGAACAAGGGCTACGTTTTGAAGACGGGCTTCAAGTTCGGAACCCATTTCAGGATTTATTTCCCCGGCGCATCCCCGGTCAGGGAGAACGACGAATGGATTCATTCCAAGCACGTGGTGCACATCTTCCCGCGCAGGAGCAAGATGCTCATTTCCGAATGGTCCCGCGCGATAAGGGTCGCGCACTCGGTGAAAAAGACCTTCATCCTCGCGATTCCCGGAAAGAAGCTGGACATTAAAGTGAACGCGAAAAAGCCCCGTTTGGATTATTTGCTATACCACCGCAAGAGCGGCGGCATTGAGACCCCCAAGGACGGGCAGCCCACGTTCCTGATGTGCTCGCTTTCCGAGGACGAATACCTCGGCGGCGAGGAGCTCGCGGAGGCGCTGTTTGAGGCCAAGCACTACGGGCTTGAAGTGCTGCTCGCAATCGCGGACAGGGAGAGCAGCGTGACCTACTACGCGGTCAAGCGGATAGAGCTTCCCGGAAGCGACTACGAGCACTACGAAATAGAGTGGATGCAGCCATAGGATGGGCGCATGGCCGTTCCCAGTTTCCAGTTCAGCGTTCCGGTGGGATGATGGGCGAATCTTCCCTAATCTACGATGAGCTAAACAAGAGGTTGAAGTCCACCTGCAGGCTTTTGCTTAACGAGGAAGCGGGCGAGCCCGAGGACTGCGAGGAATGGCTTTCCGCGCGCAGGCCGCGCTCCGGCTTCGCCCGCGTAGTGCAGGGCGGGGAGCGGATATCGGACTGCCTCGCGCTGCGCCTTTAGCCAGCCTTTAGCCAAAATAGAAAACCATTAAAAAACCTCGTCGCATACTTCATTTGTTATTCATCCAACTACGCCACGATAGCTCAGTTGGGAGAGCATTCGGCTGAAGGGGCGTCCGGAACTCGAAACCCGGAACGCAAAACTCGGATACCGAAGGGTCGCAGGTTCAAATCCCGCTCGTGGCAATATCAGTTTTCAGTTCCCGGTCTCGAGTTTTGTTCTTAATATCATGTTGTCAGGTCGCAGGTTCAAACCCCCGGAAAATCCGAGGAGGATTTTACGGCCCATTCGCCCGCAGGCGAATCGGGCGCTCGTGGCAATATCAGTTTTCAGTTCCGTGTTTTCCGTCTCGCCGCTGGGTTTGCCCGGAAGGCAAGGGTTTTAATCTTTCCAAGAGGCAAACCCTTATGGACACCAGCCTGTACATACAGCCCTCGGCGCGGCCATACTGCGTCTCGTTCTTCATTCTCTTCCTTTTGCTTTCCGGGCTCATGTACGTGGTCGGCCAGTACGCCCCCTCATTCAACCCATACCTGTTCATCCTAGCTTTCTTCGCGCTGTACCTGATAATCTCAGGAGCCGCATTCCTCTACTTCAAGCAGTTCTACATGCACATAGAGGAGGACGTGGTGACGGTGAAGCAGGGCATAATCACGAGCAAGGTCTCGGTAATCCCGTTCAACAAGATAACGGAAGTAAGCACGCAATTCACGATAGTTGACCGGATTCTGGGTTTAGGCACGGTCACCCTGGAGCTCATGGGCGCCGAGCAGGACGACATAGTCTTCGCAGGCGTCCCCGCAGACCGCATAGCCGCCTTCGTCGCGGTGTTCAGGCGTTCGCGCGAGTCCAAGACGCACCCGTCCGACAAGCCGGACGAGCAGAAGCCCATCCTCAGGCAGGAGAAGGACATGTGGTAGCATTTGGGCAAAACACGTATATTTAAAAACAAGTTCTGCGTAATCAAAAACATGCAAGGCACGATAAATACCGCTAATTCTGCTATGCCCAGCTTGCCTTGTTGTTGCTGCCTCTGTTGAACAGGACAGGGTTTAAATCGGTTTTTTAACGTCGTAAAAAATCAAGAGGTGGCATTCATGGATCACAAAAATATGGAAAATAGGAAGGTTTCAAAGGCTTCGGAGCCCAGTGAGAAAAGGCTGGGCTTCTTTCGCAGGATGAAGGAGAGCATAGAGGCGATTAGGGAAAAGGACCCCGCTGCCGAGAAGCTCAACGGCCTGACCATCTGGATGACATATCCGGGCCTTCGGGCGCTCACCTACCACCGTGTCAACCACTGGTTCTACGAGCGCGGCATGCACAACACCGCAAGGATTCTTTCGGACCGCGCCCGCACTGCAACCGGAATAGAAATCCACCCCGGGGCCACGATAGGGCGCAGGGTAGTGATAGACCACGGAATGGGAATCGTAATAGGCGAAACCGCTGAAATAGGGAACGACGTGCTCATGTACAAGAACGTCACGCTTGGGGGAACGGGGCACGACGTCGGAAAAAGGCACCCTACCATCGGCGACGGCGTCATGCTGGGAACCAACGCAACCATCCTGGGCCCGATAAAAATCGGCGATAACTCCTACATCGGGGCCGGAGGGGCGCCCGTCACAAAAAATGTCCCGCCCAACAGCACCGTCCTCGGCCCGGTTGCGGAAGTTGTCAAGATGAACGGCGAGAAAATAGACCCCCTTGCCCACGACAAAATCAGGGACGTCGTGTCCGAGCACTTCACCGAGCTCAGGAAACAGATAGCCTCCCAGAACAAGCAGATAGCCGCGCTCAAGGCGGAAGTGGCGGAACTGCAGGGGCAAAAGAAGGACGCCAAGCCTCCCTCGGAATAGCAAGGTTTATTTATATTGGAGCATTAACGAAACACGAAACTGAATACCGGAAACGGTCAGGTGGTGATGTTAATGCCCAGCGTAGAGGAAGCGCTTGAATTCATGAAGTCAAACGACATGAGGTGGGTGGACCTCCAGTTCGCCGACGTGGACGGCCAGCTCCGCCACAAGACGGTTTCGGCGCGCGGATTCTCCGAGGAGGCGTTCGCCACCGGAATAGAGTCCGACCTTTCCGAAATATTCGGCTTCTCGGGCAAGGCCTTGACCCTCGTCCCGGACCAGGACACATTCGCTAGGATTCCGTGGGAGCCAAACACGCTGAGGCTCTTTTCCAACGTGTTCTCCATGCCCGAAAAGGAACGGTTCATGAAGGACTCCCGCTATTCCATAGAAAGGGTGAACATAAACGCCAAGGCCATGGGAATAAGCGAGGTGGAATTGGGCAGCGACTGCGAATTCTACGTATTTGACAACGTGACCGGCGACAGGCTTTCACCGGAGCGCGGCCCCAATTACCTGATAGACACCAGGGAGGCGAGCTGGAATCCGTCTCCGTTCTGGAACTTCAAGAGCGGCGCGTACATGGGCCAGCCCCACGACACGCTCTACGCGGCGAGGGTGCAGATGGCCGAGATAATGGAGGACCATTTCCGCTGCGGCGTGGAGTCGCACTCGCACGGCCGCTCGCCCAACGGGCAGCAGAGGATTAAAGTAAAGGAGCTGGGCGCAAAGTCCGCAGCTGACGCGCTGCTCACCCTAAAGTACGTGGCGAGGAACATCGCGTTCATAGCCAGCAACGTCGCAACCTTCATGCCCCTTCCCGTAATGGGCGACAAGGGAAGCTCGCTCAACATAACCAGCAGGCTGAGAAAGGGCGCAACGAACCTTTTCTACGACGCGAAGGGAGACTACGCGCAGCTCAGCTCCACCGCACTATACTACATAGGCGGGATACTAGAGCACGCGGACGCGCTCAGCGTATTCACAATTCCGGGCACGAATTCGTTCAGGAAGATGAAGGCTGACCCGCGCTACGCTGCGTGGAGCCTCACCTCGCCCAACGCACTCGTGAACGTGCAGTCCGCGGTAAAGGACGAAGAGCGCACGGTTTCGTTCACCGGAGCGGACCCTTCGGTAAACCCGTACCTAGCTTACGCCGCGCTCGTCGCAGCAGGTCTTGACGGGATAAAGAACAAGGCAGACCCCGGAAAGCCGGTTTCCGAAGACCTTTCCCAGATGGATTCCAAGAGGATGAAGGAAATGAAGATAAAGCCTCTTCCGGCAAGCGTGGGCGAGGCGCTCGCCGCTCTGGAGAGCGACAACAAGTTCCTCAAGGGATTCATTTCCTCTGAGCTGCTCGCCGACTACTTGGAGCAGAGGCTCGCGGAGCAGGGCGAGAACGAAAGGAGGCCAACAGCCTACGAGATGGAGAAGTACTTCAATAAGTAGGGGTAAATTCTAAAATCATCTTCCCCTACAACCCCTTTCTTTTCTATTCCCAAACTGCGTATGCGTGTCGCTAAAGCGACAAGCATACGCGCCAAATCCACTATTTGTTTCGGGATTACTGCTTAATCCAGACTTCCCTGTTCCCGAGGACCGAATACGACGTGTTCTTGGCAGGCTCCTTGTAGATTATCTCCCTGCCTTCCCTCCACGCCTTCCATATCGCGGTGTAATATTCCCAATTCGCCATGAACGGGGCGATGCTAAGCATCAGGATTCCGGCCATGATGACGTTGGAGGCGACGCTGAAAAGCCCTATTGCGTCCCTCATGTAGAACACCAGCACGAGCCCTATTATGAAAAAGAGCCAGATGAGCAGGACGCAGAGCGCCTCCACCCAGACCACCTTCTTGGTGTAAATCGCGTATTC
>JAKANX010000028.1 GCA_021823425.1 Microcaldota archaeon | reverse complement strand
AGCGCCGCTATCTGCGTAGTATTGAGGCTGCACGTCCAGTTCGCAGGGCAGGTCGCGCTTACGTTTATGAGCGCGGAATTGAACGCGCCCGCGTTGGAGAGCGTCCCGTTTGCTTGGAGGAAGGAATCCGGAACGCTTGCGAGCGCCGGGACCTGCGCCCACGTGAGCGCGGGCTGGTTCACGGACACCGTGAAAATCGCGGTGGAGCTCCTTCCGCCGCTGTCCCTTGAAGTGAGCGTGATGTTCCTGTTCGGCGAGGTCTCGTTCAGCGGCACGACGAGGGAAAGCAGGTAGGTGCGCGTATCGTTGGAAGCGAGGTTTATGGACGAGGTGTCGTTGAGCGTGCATGCCCAGTTCGCGGGGCAGTTCGAGCTGGTGTTGAGCCCGAGCGAGGTCGCGTTCCCGGTGTTGTTCAGCGTGAAAGTCTCATACGCAGTTGTAGAGGGGCTCGCGGTCAGGTTCTGCACCAAGAAAGAGATTACAGGCTGGTAGAGCCCGAACGTAATTGTGAGGTTCGCGGACTTGGACGCCACGTCCACCGCCGATACTGTTACGTTCCTGCTCGTGTTCCCGTCCGTGTACGGAACGCTTATGCTGAGCTGCACCGGAAGGGTGGAGCCTCCGGTTATGTTCACCGGCCCGCTGTTGTTGAGCGCGCACGTCCATCCGGACGGGCACGAACTCACGGTGATGTTCTGCACGAACGATGTGGGCGAGCCCGAATTGTTGAGCGTGAGGTTGTACTGGGATGCTGGAGCGCCGGGCATTATGGGCTGGCTCGCGAGCGCCGCCCATGCGAGCGCGGGCTGCGTCAGGTTCGCCGTGAACGACATGGAAACGTACCTTCCCGCGGCGTCCGTGGCGTTTATCGTAAGCGTCTTGGAAGAGGCCGGTTCGGTGAGCGGCACGGTTACGTTCAGGCTAAGCTGCACCTGTGTCCCCATGTTGAGGTCCGAAACGTTGGTGTTGTTGAGCGTGCAGTTCCAGTTCACCGGGCAGTTCACTGCGAAAGTGACGTTCCTTCCGGCGTGCGTCCCGTTGTTCGTCACTGTTGCGTTCACTGCGAACGCGCCCCCGGGCCCTGTGCTCAGGTTCGCGGCCTGCGTGATGTTGAACGAGGGCTGGAGGACGATTACGCTGGTCGCGTACTTGTCCCAGCGCGAGAGCGAGTCGTTTATGGTGAGGTTGACCTGCCTGCCCGCCGCGCGCTCCGAATAGGGTATCGTGAGGTTGAGGGTCCCGAGAACGGACGAGCCGGGCGTGAGCGAGGCTATCTGCGTCGTATTGAGGACGCACGCCCAGCCCGCGGGGCACGTGTTGGTCACGTTTATCTGGAATGCGGTGGACGCGCCGTTGTTGGAGACGTTGAACTGCATGCTGCTCGTGTTCTCCGTCTCCCCGGTGAAGGCGAGAGGCGCGGAAACGGAAATGTTGGGCTGGTTGATGAACACGTAGAATGTCTGCGTGGCGCTCCTTCCGGCGCCGTCGCTCACGTTGAGCTGCACTATCCTGTACGGCTCGGTCTCGGTCGGGCTTATGTTGAAGTCCGCCTCCCTGCTTATGTTCTGGCCCGCGCTCAGGTTGAACAGGAAGGTTTCGTTGAAGGAGCACGAGAGGTTCGGGCAGGACACGGTGAAGTTCGCGTTCTTGAGCGTGGAGGTGCCGTTGTTGGTGACAGTCAAAACGGCGGTGAAGGGCGCGCCCGGGTTGAACGTCTGGTTCTGGACCTGCGTGAATGAGAGCGAGGGCTGGTAGATGTTCAGCGCGGTGGACGCGGCCCTGCTCCTTCCGAGCGAGTCGTTTATTGTCACGTTGATTTGCGCGGACGCCGAGCGCTCCGTGTAAGGTATCGTGAAGTTGAGGCTGCCGATTACGCCCGAGCCGCTGGAAAGCGAGGCTATGGAAGTGACGTTCGGCGCGCACGTCCAGTTAACCGGGCACGTGTTGTTCACGGTCACGTTTATGGACGGGGACGCGCCGTTGTTGGATATGTTGAACGTGAACGAGCCGTCCGCGCCAATGTCCGCGGCGACCGGGGACTGCGAGGTGAGCGAGAGGTTGGGCTGGTTTATGAATATGGTCATCTGGCGCGAGGCGGACCTTGTTCCGGCGTCCGTAACGTTGAAATTCACGGTGCGCGTTCCGTTGGTGTCAGTCGGGCTCACGTTGACTGTGTAGCTCCTCGCATACGAGCTTCCGGGCGTGAGGTTGAAGAGCGAGGTGTCGTTGAACGCGCACGTTGCGCCTGAGGGGCACGAGGCGCTGAAGTTCGCGCCCTTTAGCGTGGCCGTTCCGTTGTTCGCCACGCTCATGTTCAGCGTGAGCGAGTCTCCGGGGTTCACGGTGTAGTTCTGGATTTGGGACAGGTTGGGCGAGGGCTGGTTCAGGTTCACCGTGTAGGATGTTGAGTTGGACCTTCCGAGAAGGTCGGCGGCAGTGAGCGTGACCGTCCTGCTCGTTCCCGTGTCATTATAGTATATAGTGAGGTTGTCCGTGATGTTGTAGGATTGGCCGGAATCGAAGTTGGCCAGCGTAGCAGGGGAGAACGAGTGCGTCCATCCGGCAATGGAGTTGGTGGAGAACGCCACCGACGTGGTGTTCGCGTTCCCGGCGTTGGTGAGCGTGAGGTTCACGCCTATCGTGCTGTCCGGGTCCGCGGTTTGCGCTGGAATTGCGGCCCACACGAAGCGGGGCTGCGTGACGTTCACCCATGATTTCGCGCTCCAGCTCCTGCCCGCGTCGTCCGTCGCGTTCATCGTTATGTTCCTCGCCGAGGCGGTTTCGTAGATGTATGTGGTGAAGCTCAGGTTGAACGAATAGGACTGGTTGATTGCGAACGTGTAGGTGCCGCTCGTGTTCAGTGCGCACGTCCAGGTCCCGTAAGGCGCGCACGTCTCCGCTGCGAACGCGAGCGCGACGTTGTTCGCGGTGAGGTTTCCTGTGTTGTTTATCAGTATGGTCTGGTTCGCGGTCTCGCCAGCGGAAACGCTCATGTTAACTAAAGTGTATACTAGGCGCGGCTGGTTCACGTCTATGTTCGCGTTCTTGTTGTCGCGCAGCCCGCCGGAATCGCTGAGGTCCAGCCTTATCGTCTTGCTCAGGCTGCTTTCGTTGTACGGGACGGAAATCGTGAGCGAGACCGGCTTGGTCGTGCCCGGAGCCATGGTTATCGGCCCGGTCTCGTTGAAGGTGCATGTCCAGTTTACAGGGCAGGGTGCGCCCGCGTTGATTGTCCAGTTCACGTTCACCGAGTTGCCTCCCCCGCTGTTGTTCACCGTGAGGTTGAGGGTGATGTTCGTGCCCGGGTTCATGGCAAAGCGCGGTATCGCGCTCCATGCGAGGCTGGGCTGGTTGATGGCCAGCACGGTCACGCCCGGGTTGTACCTCACCCTTCCCGCAGCGTCCGTGGCGTTCACGTAGATGTTGACCGAGGCGAGGGCCTCGGAAATCGGGACGGTTATGTTTATCGTGATGTTCGCTGATTCACCGGGGTTGAGCACGGATACGCTCGCCGGGGTGAAATTGTACGCCCACCCGGTCCTGTTCAGGTAGAGCGCCCCGGGGGTGATGTTGCGCGCGAGGTTCGTGCCGTTGTTCCACATCGTGTAATTGAGCAGGAACGGGACGTTCTTGTCCACGACCAGCGAGGCGGGAGCCGAGAAGTTGAACGAGGGCTGGGAGATGTTGTACGAGGTTACGTTAAGCAGCGTGAAGCGGGAGAGCGAGTCGTTCGCTATCAGCGTCATGTTCCTTACGGTCACTGTTTCGGAATACGGTATCGTGAAGTTGATTAGGACGGTGCGCACGCTCCCGTTGCCCAGATCGAAGGGCAGGCTCTCGTTGTCAGCGCAGGTCCAGTTCTGCGGGCACGAGACCGAGACGTTCACTCCGATCGCGGTCGCGTTCCCGCTGTTGTTCAGGTATGCGAGGAGCAGGGTCGCGTTCTCCAGCGAGGCGTTGCGCGTCGCGTTGGCGGACCACGAAAGCACGGGCTGGTTTATTCCCACGTAGAATATCATCGTGTCCCTGTTGCTCGCGATGTCCGTGTAGTTGAGGGTGATGTTGCGGAGCTGCGCGCTCTCGTTGGACGGGATGCTGAAGTTCACCAGCACGTCCACGCCGCCCCCGGGCGGGATGTTCGCCGGGCCGCTGGAATTGAGCGAGCATGACCATCCGGGCTGGCAGCGGACCGCCCACGACACGTTTTGCGCCGTTCCCGCGCCTCCGTTGGCGAGCGTTACGGTGGCGGAGTAATTCTGCCCTGCGGAGCCGCTCATGTTCTGGGCCTGCACCCAGTACACCGTGGGCTGGTTGAGCGTGACGGTGAACGCGGTCTGCGCGGTGCCGTTCGCGTTCTGCGCCGTCAGGAATATCTGCTGCTGGCTCGCGACCTCGCTGGGCGGTATGGTGAAGTTGAATTGCAATATGGTGGAATTCTTGCCGGGCAATGCGGAAACGGAGCTCTGGTTGAGGCCGCATCCCCATCCGGACGGGCAGGAGTACGAAAGCGCGATGTCGTACATTGGCACAGGGCCTATGTTGCTCAGCGTGGCGTTTATCTGCACCGTGTCCCCGGGCAGCGCCTGCAGCACGTTTATCCTGCTCCACTGGAGCGCCGCTAGCGCCTCGTCCGGGCCCTGCGCGAACGCCGGGTCGCTGAACGTGGAGCGGTACACTTTCGCGGTTCCGTTGGCCAGTTCCGATATTTCCTGCTGGGAGAGCGAGCGGTTGTATATGCGCACCTCGTCCATCGTGCCGTTGAAGTAATAGTTGCTGCTTATGTAGGCCTTGCCTATGTAGAACGGCCTTGCATCCGAGGCGAAGTGGTTCTCGTTGGATATCGTTCCGGATGGAACTCCGTTTATGTAGAAGGTGGCGGGGCTGTTAACTCCCGCGCTGCGGACTATCGCAACGTGGGTCCAGTTGTTGAGCGGGACGGTGCGGTTGGAGTATGCGACCCACCTGCCGGCCCAGCTTCCGTCCGGGCTTCCGGAGAACGTGAGGTTGCCTGCCGAGGAGAGTGCGAAATTGTACCTGAACGAGCCGCCGTCGCCGCTGTAGACGATCGCGCCGGTGTCCGAGTACGAGGCGGGCCTTATCCACGCGCTTATGGTGAACGGCGTCGTGAGCGGAAGCACTGAACCGAAGTCCACGTATTGGGCGGAGGCGCTCGCGAAGTTGAGCGCGTAGCCGAATATTCCGCTCGCGTTCGCGGGGTTCGCCACCTTGTTTCCATTGTAGCCGAATCCGGAATAGTCGTAAATTAACGAGCTGTTGTCGTCGTCGAACGCCCAGTACGCGGTAAGGTTCAGGCGCGAGCGGTCCTTGGCATTTGTGAGCGTGAAGGTGCGGTTGTCCACGTAGCCAATAGAGGGCAGCAGGTAGGACTTGGGAATCTTCATTATCGTGAAGTTGGAGAATGTCGCCTCCTCGCCGTTCCCGCCGAAGCTCTTTATGTACATCCCGACGTACCTGCCCTCCATGTCGCGCGAGGAGTTGATGTGCCTCCACGCGCTTCCGTCGAACGAGATGTCAAAGGACTTGAGGTTCCCTGCCTTGGTTATCCTGAACCATGCGGGAAGCGTGGTGTTGCCCGGCAGGCCCCAGCACGCGGAGCCCGTGCACGCCGCGGCGTTGCCAAGGAACTTGTCCATGTTGAAGCCGTTGTTCGCCCCGTCGCGCCACCTCTGAATCGCGTAGTAATTCGCCTGGTCGTCGTAAAGCATCATTCCCGCGACGTTCTTGTCGTTGACCGTGAAGTTGTTGAGCTTCACCGTGGCGACCCAGTCGCCGTCTGGAGCAGGATATAGCGCCAGCGGCGCGGTGTTCGCGCCCAGCCCGTACTGGTCGCAGGTCGCGCCGACCGCGCACCCTAATGTTATCGTGTTGTTGACGGATATGAAATACCCGTTCTTCGGGACCGCGCGCCACGGGTCGCCCGTGTTGTACCTGAAGTCCGCGTTGAGGTACGCGTAAGGCGAGGGCGAGGCAGGCGAGCTTGCGTCAGTCCCGTAATCTATCGCGGACTCCGTGCCCGTGGCGACCGTGGGTTCGGGGAATGCGTACTTGCGGGCGCGAATCCAGTCCCAGTACACCGAATAAGTCTGGCCGAGGTAAAGATCGTCGTACCTCCTTCCGAGCGTGATTTTTTCCTGCACGACCGAGTTGGCGATGTTCGTGACGTTCTGGTAAACCGCGCCGGAGCGCAGGTTGATTGATGCGAAGTCCACCGTTGTTGCATTCTTGACGGATATGCGGGACATCATGGGCGTGTTCACGGGGCTGAAAACCCCCCCGGTCAACGCGACGAAGCCGCTTCCGCTTCTGTAATATTCGGAACTCGTCGGGTGAACCAGGTACCCGAAGTCGACGCTCGTGCTGTTGAAGAACCCGTTCTGCATGAACCCGTTGGCGGCTATGCTGACGGTGCGCGACTTCGCTTCAAGGACGGTTCCGTTGCTGAAGTTCTGCACGGACTGGAGCCTTCCGTTGGTGTTCGCTCCCTGCAGCTCCCCGTTGGCGACGCTCCAGCCGCTTGAGTTTGTAAGAATCCAATTCGTGGTGTCCACGGAGCTTCCGTTGAAGTCGTCAAAGAAGTCGAAGACCGCGCTTCCGTTCACTGGAGGCGAGTCCGCGTCGGGCTTTCCGTAATAGAGATATACGGTCTTCTGGGAATACGGGGCGAGGTTCGTCCTCACCCACACCGAGAGCGACGAATTGACGCCGTTTGGCTGTATCCAGTAGTCCATGTCCGGCGCCGAGGAGTAGGGCGCGCCCTTCCTTGAAGCGAACGCCCGCAGGTCGGTCGCATTCGCGAGGATGTGCGAGGAAAGCGAGGAATTGAGCCTTATCTCCACCTGGTAGCCCGAGAGGTTCTGCGCGGTGGGGTTGCTTATCGTGACGGGCAGCTCGTAGACCTCGTACTGGGGCAGCCTCGCGCCGTAATACATGTAGAATGAAGCCCCCTTGCCCGCGGCCGCGTACGGCGCCTCAACCCAAACCGTGGAATTGGTGGAATTGCAGCCGTCCACATAGTAGGGCACTTCCGAGTCTGATTGCGGATAAACAGGGGCGGGCGCGCCTGTTGCAACCGAGACGTTCTCGGACATGAGCGAATTGAGGTACATCTGGCTTATCTCGTCCCCGCCGAGCGTGCGGTTCCAGACCTGCAGCTCGTCAATTGCATTATTGGACGCCCAGCTCGGATACCACGAGCCGATGAAAAGGTTGTCGTTCGGGATGTCCGTGTAGCTAAAAGCGTTGCTTCCGTACGGCTGGCCGTTCAAGAAATAGTACATCGTGCCGTTGCTCAGCGCCCATGTGAGGTAGTACCAGTTGCCCACGGTCATGTTCGTCGCGACCGCGGACGATTGCCAGTTGGTGTTCGGGGTGTAGAAGCCCATCCTCGTGTCGCTCATGATTACGAGCATGAACGTGTACGAGCCGCTCGGGCGGTCGTCCTGTATCTTGCTCAGTATGCCGGAATAGGTGGAGAATGCGTTCGGCTTCACCCACGCGCCCACCGTGAACGCGTTTCCGAGGCTGTAGCGGGGATTGTTGCCTAGGTCCACGTAGGAGGTGGCGCTGTTGAAGTTCATCGCGGAACCTGATTTTCCGGGCACTGTAGTTGCGGCGCTTGCAATGCCCGTGCTGCCCACGCTAGAGAAGTCCGAGACGAACTTGCCGTCAAAGTCGTCGAAGGGAACGTACGCAACGAGCGAGCTGTCGAACTGCTGGTTCTGGCTCGTGCCGTTCCTTCCGTAATAGAGGTAGAATGTATTGTTGCCCGGAGCTAGAGGCGCCCTTGCCATCACCAGCGCCTTTCCTCCCGTGAACCTAATCTGCGAGGGAAGCCCCTGCGCCGAGTACGGGTCGCCCTGCCGGGATGCGAAGAGCCTCGCGTCCGTGCCCGGATTTAGGTACGGAGTGAGCGTGGAATCGGCGAGCGAAATGGAGAACGTGGCGTTGGCTATGGGCGCGCCCGTCGGGTTGTAAACGTACACGGGCAGCTCGTAGACGGAGAAGCCCCTGAGCCGGATGTCGCTGCAGTCCGGCTTCATGCTTCCCGCCGCAATAAGCGAGGCGGTGTCGAGCTGGAACTTGGCCTCGCCGAAGAAGTTCGTGGATAGGTCGGTGTTGTTGAGGCCGATTTCCCTCCTGTAGTCCCAGTTGTCCATGGTCCAGTTGGTTACCTGCACGGTATCATAGTCCGAGAACACGGGAACCGCCCCGGCGGCGGAGGAGGAATACTTGATGTAATACGTGCCCAGCGGCCTGCCCGCGTCGCTCCACGTGCACGAGTAGTAGGCGCCCTGCGGGCTGCACGAAAGCGGGTAATAGTACGACGGGTTGGTCGCGCCAGTGATGTTTGCGGTGAACGAGGCCGTGGGATCCGAACACCCGGACGGGGTCGCGTTGTATATCCTTATCTCGCTCGAATTCACCGAATATGGAGTGAGCCTGTCCGGGTACTTGTTCGCGTAGTCTATGTAATAGGAAACGGGAGAAAGCTGCATGCCGAAGAACGAGTTGTATTGAAGATATGTGGAATTCGCAGCGGGGAACCTGCACGCGTAGCTGGCGTTGATTGAATAGGGCGGAAGGTAGGTGCGCGCCGAAGGCCCCTGTATGAATTCCGCGAGCTCGAGGCTCGCCGCGCCCTGCGCGTCCGTGAGCACGCTCGCTGCAAGGGTGCCGTTCGCATAGTATGCGGAATAGTTCGCCCCTGAAACCGGGCCGAGGTAGTCGGAAACGTTCGCGTTTGCGTACCAGCCCACGCTCACCATGCCCACGGACTGGTTTTCCGAGCGTATGAAATCCTTCCTCAGGGTCGTGTTCACAAGCGAAAGCACCACGGAGCTCATATTGTCGTTCAGGTATATGTCGTAGGGCACGGAGGGAATGAACTGCGAGTCGTTTACAGAAACGCCGCTCGTGCCGTTGTAGAGGTCCAGCGAGTAAATAGTCACGTTTGAGAACGTGATGTTGGTGGAATATGCGAGGTAGACCGCGGAGAACGGGGCGTTGGAATAATTCTCGTTAGCCCTCATGAAGCGGTAGAGCATCGGCACGCCCTGGTAGGTGTTGTTCTCAACCGTGTTGTTGAAGAACTGCCGGAGTTGCGTCGGCTCAATCAGGATGGGCCGGGTGGCGTTGAAGAGCGTGTTGTTGAGCATCGTCACGTTCGTGGAATTGAGGTAAACCGGGTAGGGCATGGCGCCGATGTAGTTGCCCGTGATGGTGGTGTTGGAAACCGCCGCGAAATCAAGCCCGTACGTCCTGTAGTTGGTGACGTTGTTGTTCCTGAAGGTGTTGTTGGCGCACGTCGCGTAGGACATGTCCACCGCGGTCGCGGTCGCGTTCTGGCCGTCCAGCACGTTGCCTTCAAGCAGGCTGTCGTAAAGTGAGCCCAGGAAATAGATCGTCGTGGCCCCGGTCCTGTTGAACGTGTTGTTCGCGAAGGTGACCCGGCGCATCGCGAAGCCGCCGCCGAAGTTTATGGCGTAGCTGGTCGTGTTCGAAACCGTGTTGTTCACGAATGCGAGGTTGGTCGCGGCCATGTAGGTGTAGTAATCGGTCGTGACGTTCGTGAAAACGCTGTTGGTCACGGCGGCGTTGTTGGAATTGAGGTAGAGCGCGTTGTTCGTCAGGTTGGAGAAGTTGGACGAGTCTATAATGACGGAGTCGCTGCTCAGCGTGGCGTAGAAGCCGAACGTGCCGCATCCGTAAACCTGGCTGCCGCGGAGGCTCGGGTAGTTGGAATACGTCCCGTATATGCACGCCCCGCTGCTGCGCGAGAACGTGCTGTTGGATATCGCGAGCCAGTTCGCGTAATTGTAATAGATTCCGTATCCCGAAACTGCGCTGAACGAGGAATTGGAGACCGACGTGTAGTTGGAATACATCGCGTCGAGGGCGTCGCCGCCGGCCGAGGGAGTCGAGAGCGAAGAGTCCGAGAGGGACGAATTCTGCGAATAGTGGAGGTATACGCAGGTGGCGTTCGTGTTCGCGCTTATCCCGCGCATCGTGTTGCGCTGGGAATACTGGACGCTCACCCCCGCGTTCTCCTGGCTCGTGCCCTGGTAGGAGACGTTGAAGAGCGTCGCGTTCTGCACCGAGTTGTCGGAGCCGTTGATTATCGTGATGCCGCTCATCATCGTGGTGGAGATGTTGAGGTTGGAGAGCGAAACGTAGGTGGAGTTCATCAGCAGCGCGCCGTCGTAGACGTTGGACATGTTCGCGCCGTTGAGGCTGACGTTCCAGCAGTTCACGAACGCGGCGTAGCCTGCGTTGGAAGGCATGGTCGCGTTCTCGCACCCGTTCGGCCCGTTGAACTGGTCGGTCCAGTAGTAAATCGGGTCCCCGCTCACCAGATTGGAGGAGTCTATGTCCTGCTGCCACTGCGAGCTGTTCGCAATCGCGCCGTCAACGCCGAAATCGTACCGGTTGCCGCTCATCGTATTGTTGCGCATCACGGTGAGCGTCGTGGAGTTGAGCGCTATGCCCAGCATCGGGTTCCCGGTGACCGTGTTGTTCGTGAGAATCGTGCCGTTGGTCGCGTTGATGAGCATGCCGTAGCCCCACGTTGCGGAGGTGAGCATGGATGCCATCACGTTGTTCTCCACGCGGTTCCCGTTCGAGGCGTCAATTCTGATGCCATTGTTCCTGTTGAAGCTGAAGTTGTTCCACGTTATGTTGTTGTAGCTCGCGCCGCCCGGATACAGGGACAGGCCGTTGGTGGAGCAGTTTCTGGCAATGTTGAGCGTTATCACGTTGTAGGACGAGTTGCCGTACAGGTAGATGCCGCTGTTGGAGACGTTCAGGATAGTGTTGTTTATGATGAGATTTCCGGAGGAGGCGTTGAGGTAGATTCCGCTGTCCGTGCCGTTGAACATCGTGTTGTTCGCCACGGTGACGCTGGAGGCCGTGGAGTTGAGGTTTATCTTGTTCGCCGAGCTGCCGGTGATGTTGAACCCTACTACGGACGAGCCGGGCGCGGTCACGAACACCGCGCCGTTGAGCAAGGTGGAATACGATTCCGCAAAAAGGGTGGCTGACTTGTTAAGGACGACCTGCCCGGAGT